>CBDTWX010000423.1:0-5188 GCA_965364305.1 uncultured Thermoanaerobaculia bacterium | reverse complement strand
TCGCCTCGAGAAGCCGTAGGCTGGCTCCGAGCTCGCGTTCGGCCTCGGTCGTCCGCCCGATATCCATCAAGGCCACGCCGAACCCGCCGCGAAAGGTGGCGACCAGGTGGTGATCGGCGCCGAAGCGCACCACCGCCGTCGGCAGCATCGATTCGTACACTGCAACGGCTGTGTCTGGATCGCCGGCCTTCGTGACCGTGCGGGCCAGGTTGTGGGTGCTCATCAAGACCCGCGGATGGGATTCGCCCAGCGACGCTCGGTACGCGGTCAAAACCTCCTCGAGCAGGAGTCGTGCCGGTTCGAACTTCCCCAGTTGCGACTGCACCGTCGCGAGATTCTGCGCCGCGAGAAGTGTGTCGCTGTGCTCCGATCCCAGAATCCTGCGCCGGGCTTCGAGCAGGTCCCGGAACGAAAGCTCCGCCTCCTCGAGAGCTCCCATCTCCTGGTGCACGAAGGCGAGATTGCCGAGGCTGCTGAGGGTCAGCGGATGATCTTCGCCCCATACGGCTCGCCGGCGGCTCAGCGTGTCGCGAGCCAGGGATTCGGCCTCGGCATATGCGCCTTGTCGGGCGAGGACCAGAACGAGGGTGTTGCGGGATGCGAATCTCCGATCGGTCGCATCGGCGCGGACCCGATCCTTCAGCAGAATCAGCTCCTCGAGAAGAGCCCTCGCCTCATCGAGTTTGCCTCGTTCATAGGTCAGTGCCGCGAGGTTGTGCATCGACGTCAGGGTTTCAGAATGCTCTATACCGAGGACCTTGCGTCTGGCGTCGAGCGTCGGACGCAACAGCATCTCTGCCTCTTCGAATCGGCCCTGCTCCTTGAAACCGAGAGCCAAATTGTGGCGAGCCGTCAGCAGCTCCGGATGATCGTCGGGGTAGATCGAGGCCGCGAGCTCGACGGCCCGTTCGAACTGAACGACCGCCGGATCGGGAAGCCCGAGCCCGAGATAAGTGTTGCCGAGGGTCTTGCGCAGAGATGCTTCCACGGCTGGTCGCTGATCGAGCGAGTCGAGCTCGTCCGATGCCCGTGCCAGCACATCGACCACGAGGAGCTCTCGCGCCGGCCTTCCGTCCCGGGTCCGGCCCGGGTCGGGGGCGGCGAGTAGATCCTCGAGCAGCTGGTTGACTGCGCGAGCGGTGCCGGCCTCGCGCTGCGCGACGTCGAGCGCGCGATTGGCGCGAACGGCCATCCAGGCCGTCGTCGTGGTGCCGAGCACCAGCGACACCGCGACCGCAATGATCGCCGAGGTGGCGACGCGGTGTCGCCGGGCGAAGCGGCTCAATCTGTACATCGAGCTCGGTGGCGCCGCGGTCACCGGACGGTTGTCGAGAAAGCGCGAAATATCGTCGGCCAGCTCGGACGCCGAGCCGTAGCGCCGGTCGGCATCGGTGGCCATCGCCTTGAGGACGATCCAGTCGACGTCACCGCGGAGCTCTCTGCGCAACCCGGTAACATCCGTGCCGCGCGCTCGGGCGATCTCGACGGACGATGGATCGCCGTCGCTGACCCGGGTGCTCGGGGCCTTCGGGTCTCGGGTCGTGATCGAGGTTTCGGATCCTGCCGAGCCTGCTCGCCCCAGTCGAGTGTCGTCGAATGGGAGACCGCCGGTCAGGAGCTCGTACATCACGACTCCGAGGGCGTACACGTCGCTTCGCGTGTCCACCGAATGGCCGAGAAGCTGCTCGGGGCTCATGTACTCGGGCGTCCCGATCAGCTTTCCCTGGACGGTCGGCCTGCCTGACTCGAAGCCCTCCGGGTCGACCGCCTTGGCGATTCCGAAGTCGATCACCTTCGGGAGCAGATCGCCGTCGACCTCGGCGACCATGATGTTGTTGGGTTTGAGGTCGCGGTGGATGACGCCGCGCTGGTGGGCGTGGTGAACGGCGAGACAGACCGTGCGCATGAGCTCGAGCCGTTGCCGGGGCGTCAACCGCTTCGTGTCTGCGGTCTCCGTGATCGGACGGCCGCCGACGCGTTCCATGACCACCCACGGGCGACCGTCGGCGGTGCTGCCGGCGTCGTACACGTTCGCGATGTGCTGATGAGCCATGCGGGCGAGAACTCTGCGCTCGGAGTCGAACCGTGCAACGGCCTCGTCGCTTGCCATCCCCCGTCGGATCAGCTTGAGGGCGACCTCGCGTTCGAGCGGCTCGGTCTGCCGCGCGGCGTACACCACACCCATACCGCCCTTGCCAAGCAGACCTTCGATTGTGTAAGAGCCGATTGTCGAGCCGATCATGGGGTCGTCGGTCGCAGCACTTGCGGCCTTTAGCGGGTCCAGGAACTGCGGTGCGCTGTCATGGGACCGCAGCAGGGCCTCGATTCGAGCGCGCAGCTCGAAATCACCCGCGCACCTCGAATCAAGCAGCTCGGTCCGTTCGTCCTCGGACGATTCGAGTGCGTCGTGGAAAATCTCCCACATGCTGGCCCAGGTTGATTCGTTCATGATGCGTTCAATCACAACGTCAGAAGCCGGTTGGAAATTCTCGGCGCCGGTTTTTCAGCCCAGAATGCCCACAAGTTTTGTGGCGACGGACACGATGTGCCGCACCGTGATCGACCGTCGATCCGACGCTCACGGTTCAACATTCGACCAGCTCGCCGTGGTGCCGGTCTCGAAGCCATCCGAGAACACCAGCGGTGTCAACGTGCTGCCGATGATCGTGCCGTCGGTGCCGACGGCGGTCAGCGCGAAGGAGTCCGACGGGGCTCGTTTGCCCAAGTTCGGAGACGGGTTGCTCGGACGCAGCATCGTTTCGTGGTCCAACAAGCCTGCGAAAACTGAGGGTTTGATGTCCTTCTCGACATAACTCCGAAGGTTACGCAATTCGAACACCCGCGCTCGTCCAGTATCAAGATCTGTGAGAAAGAAATAAATGATGGACTTGTGAACCAAGAAGTCGGTGATTTCGATATTCGACGGCAGGCCAGGAGGTAGATGCGACCATTGGTTTTTGCCCTGGCTGCTAATCTCCGTCTTGGCAGAGGAGGGAATTTCGAACTCCAATACCTCGAAGTCGGTCGAGTTCAGCCGATTGCTCGCCAGTACCGTGCTGCAGTCCTCGGCGAACGAGGCGGCGACGAGATCGAGCGGCGCCGAATTGTCCTGATCGTGGTGCACGGTCTGAATGAAGAAATCGTCGTACTCGGCGACGTCGCCTCGAGTGGTGACGTACACCACGCCGCCGTTCGCAACGGGACACATGGCCAGCACCGGACCTTGGGTCACGAACCCACCACCCATACCCGCCAATCGGTCGTAGCGAATGATGGTGCTGAAGCCGAACCCGCTGAAGTCGGGGTTGCCGTACCAGACGGCGGTCGAGGTCGGCATCACCGGGGTGAAGGTCTCGCCGCCAGAGGTTTCGACGAGCGGGACCGGCGTCCCGATACCGTCCCACTCGAGAACCACCTCGCGACCGGAGATAACAAAGGTCGTCGGGCCGTAGGCGATGTCGAACAGATCGGCCCACGTGCCCGAGTCGGCGAGGTGCCAGGAGATGCCGTCGGTGCTGGTGACGATCGTGCCGGAGAGGCCGACGGCGACCGTCTGGCCAGGGGTCGCGGCGACGCCCAAGAGGTCCTGGGTGGTCGGGCTGATTCGGGGGCTCCATTCCTGTCCGCCTGCAGGCCCGCTCAGGGCCAGAAAACCGCCCAGAATAGTTACTGTTACCGGCAGCCGAACAAAAATCTGCATAAAGACGTCCTTTCCAGTTCACGCATGCATCCGACGAACGGACCAAACTGTGCCATCTGATTGGGGGAGTGTTTGGGTGTCAGGCTTTTGAAACTCGGGAAGTCGGGCAATTGGAGTAGGGCTGTTGAACTTCCAAGGATCCTCAAACCGGGCACCGATACCAAAGCGTGGAAGTGTGTAGGTGGCACCTCTCAGGGTGCAGTGGAGGACCATGCGAGCGCGTCGCCACTTTCAAAACCGTCGCTGAAGACCTGTGACGCGCGTGAGTAGAAATAGGCCGCACCCGAGGTGAAGGCATCCTCCTCGCCACCCCCGACGATCACCGATCCGTGGCGTATGGCGACGTCCTCCCCGAACTCCTTGTTGATGGCTCTATCGGAGGCCTGCGCCTTACCGCCGGGTTGCCACACGCCCATCTCGTCGCGCTCCAGGAGATAGACCGCACCCGCCTTGGCTCCGCCATCAGGGTCTCGTTTCGCGCCGACCACGATGAGGTTCATGGTCTCGTCGACGGCGACCGAGATTCCATACTCGTCGGTGACTCCGCCGGCTGTCAGCTCCTGGGTGGAGCTGTCGTAGATGAAGACCCGGCCGGCGGCGGCACCCGAGCTTTTAGCCGGCCCGCCAACAACCGCCACGTTGTCGCTGAGGGCAACCGAAAACCCGAACTGGTTTCCCGCCGGCGTCGGCCCTGTCGGGTAGAGCGCAGTGCCCTGGGACCAGGTGTTGGTCACGCCCGTCCTGCCGAAGATATAGGCCGCGCCGGCGTTGTTGCCGAGCTGATCGTCTAACGGCGCTCCTGCGATGATCTGGTCGCCGTGAATCGCGACCGAGCGGCCGAAGGTGCCGGCATCGTTTCCTCCACCGCCGTCACTGTCGCTAAATCTTCCGATCGTCGTCCACATTCCTCCGTTGCGCTCGATCAAAAAGACGGCGCCCTGAAAGTTATCCGCCCTGGGTGCTCCCACGACGATGTCGGTGACCTCGACGCTGCCGTCGGCGGGTACGGCAATTCCAATGTCCACCGAGGTACCGTATTCGTAGGCTGCGTAGCTCATGCTCGCGTCGGTGGGCAAGAATTTCTCGGTCCTCGTCCAAACCAATCCATCCCACTCGAAGAGATAGACGGCGCCTGCGTCGGAACCCGCGTCGTCATCCCACCGAGCCCCGACGGCGATGAGGTCCCGCTCCACTGCGACATCGAATCCGAACTGGTCATGTTGCTCGGCATCGCCGGCGGCGTCGAGCTTCTGGACCTCGATCCAAGCATCCCCCTGGCGCTGGAAGACGTAGGCTGCGCCCGCGTTGGTGGCCAACCCATCATCACCTGGAGCTCCGACGACAGCGATGTCCCTGTAGATATCCACCGAACGACCGAACCAGTCGGAGGGATCGTCGTCCGACGCCACGACCCGTTGCTCCGGTCCCGGAAGAGATGCAGCAGAAGCGAGCCCGACAGGTCCTGCTCCCACGAACGGAGCGAGAAGC
>CBDTWX010000422.1:0-5190 GCA_965364305.1 uncultured Thermoanaerobaculia bacterium | reverse complement strand
AACGACCCTGGGCACGTCACCTCGAACCTTTCGCTTCGAACGCTGGTGAATAGTACGGGCCAGGGCTGCAGCGAATCGCAGAGCGCACGGGGGTTGACACGGGAGTTAGCATTTGCTAACTTCAGCATCGTGGATCGAGCATTTTTCATCTCGGAGACCGACGCGCCCGCAAAAAAGACCATCATGGTCGAGGCCCTGCGCCTGTTTTCGCGCAAGGGTTTCCGCGACACCACAATTCGTGACATCGCCTCTGCCACCGGATATACCAACCCGGCGCTTTACAAACACTTTTCGAGCAAGGACACGCTGGCGCTCGAGCTCTTTGTTGCGTGCTACCGGGAATGCACGCGTGCACTCGACGCGGAGATCAGCAAGCAGGAGGGTTTCGACCTCCGACTCCAAGCGCTCGTTCGCGCCTATACCGCCAGCTTCGACGCCCACCCCGATGCGGTGATCTTCGCCGTCGAAAACCTCGCGAGGTTTTGGTCCGACGTCCCGCGCGCGATGAAAAAGCGAACCATCATCACCCTCATTCGGGAGATCATCGAATTGGGCCAATCTGAAGGCCGTGTGCCACGTGACATCGACATGGAAGTCCGAGTCGCCGTGATCGCGGGTGCTCTTAGCCAGCTGTCGCGGCTGGTTTATTTGGGTGGCATCAGCGGCCCTGCATCGAAGTACGACAATGACCTCGAAATTTCGCTGCGCCGGGCCCTGTCGTGAGTCCGTCGCCCTTTTTTTTATCCGTGGAGTTAGCAAATGCTAACTTCTCGTAACACAAGGAGACCACGAAATGAACGCCATGAATCACGCCATCACCGCTGTTGCGTTGAAAAAGAGCTTTGACCACGTGCCACTTGTTTGGCTGCTCGTCTCGGTCCAGCTCATGGAAATGCTGTGGATCGCACTCAACTGGCTCGGCCTCGAGTACATCACGGTCGAAGATGAGGTCCGCACCATCGCCGATATTCACCTCGCACACATGCCGTACTCACATTCGATTGCCTCGGCCGTTGTGCTTGCCGCCATTTCATACGTTGCTTTCCGGCGCACCGGTCTTGCCATCGCGCTCGGGATCCTTTCGCATCTCGTGCTCGACCTGATCACGCACGTGCCCGACATAGCCGTCGTGTGGTTCGGTTGGGACCTCGAGCTTGGAACTGGAATCTACGGTCTACCCCTGGTCGCATTCGCAGTTGAAACGGTCTACGGTTTGGCAATCTGGCGATACGTTCGTGGCAGCATCGGTCTGCTGGTAGCAGTCGTCGTTTTCCAGCTCGGAACGTTGAGTGCACACGTTACCTGGATCCGCGGGCTCGAGGCGAGCCTGGCCAACAATCCTGCGATGCTCGCGACCGGCATTGCAGTTCAGATCGCCGTGACCCTGCCTCTCGTGTGGTGGTTGTGCCGTCGCTCGACGGCACCGGAGCAGTGCAATACCACCTCGCAGCAAGTCCTCGAGGAGTATGGTTCGGCGCCCGAGTCGGGGCCGTGAGAATCGCGTTTCACGGCAGCAGGGTTCTGGACGGCAGGCCGCGCCGCGGGAAGTAGTTTCGCCGCCCGTGTTGGCGGGACAACTGCTCGGAGGCGGCACGAATAGGCGTGGCCCGAACGAGATCACGAGATTTCTCTCTGCTCCGACCGGTTGCTTCGTATCGTGGCGCCTGCCGGAACCTGGGGGATCCTGCGTGATCCATCGCACTCGGATCGAGCCGCTCCATCTGCTAGGTTGAAAGAGACGATGCAGAATTCCCGGCGGACCGGATTTGCCTTCGGGATGGGTCGCCGGAAAGGAGGTAGGTCATGAACTCATCTCATGGACGGCTTCGAGCTCTTCCTCTCGCGGTCTGCCTCGGGATGATCTTTTCGGGTGCGCCGCCTCTTCTGCGGGACGGCTCCGCGGCGCAGTGCCCGCCACTTCCTCCGCCAACTGGGTCCACGGTCGTCGTCGATACCGAGAGGGACATCCGTAGTCAAGCCAGCGGTGCAGCCGCCGGAACAACAATCATCATCGCCGCCGGCACCTATGACATGTCCGCCTACCTCCACGTGGCCAACAACGGCGTGACGCTCCGAGGCCAAACAGGGAATCGAAACGATGTCATCCTCGACTTCGGCGGCATGACGACGGGGACGGAGGGCATCCACGTCTACGGTGACGATGTCACGATCGCCGACCTGACCATTCGTAACTCGGCGATCTGCGGCATCAGCGTCCAGGGGGTCGATCGACCGGTGCTCTATAACCTCCACGTCGTCGACATCAACGACCAGCTCATCAAGGTCAACCCGGTCGGTGACGGAAGCGACGACGGGCTGCTGGCCTGCTCGCTGCTCGAGTACACGACGACCGCGCCCGACTCGTATACCAACGGTATCAGCGCTCACAACGCCCACAATTGGGTCGTTCGAGACAACGCGTGGTACCGCATCCGGACACCGGGCAACGATCCGGTGCCGACGATCCTCTTCTGGAGTGCCTCGTCGAACACCGTGGTCGAGCGAAATCTCCTCGTCGATTGCTATCAGGGGATCTCGTTCGGCAACTCGAGCCACGGCTCGGGTGACCACTCCGGTGGGGTGGTGAGGAACAACATGATTCTGGCTCGGCTGCCCCATGACGTGGCGATCGAGATGGTCCATGCCGACGGTTGGCTCGTGACCCACAACACGGCCCTCCTGCTCAACCCCAGCGGTGGACTGACCTGGGGCATGGAGGCGCGGTACTCCGATACCGATGGGGAGTTCTCGTACAACCTCACCAACATGACCATTCTGGCTGACCGGGACGGCGGTGCAGGTGTGCTCACCGGAAACCTCACCAACGCGGCTGAGAGCTGGTTCGTGGACCCGGCTTCAGAGGATCTGCACCTTGTGGCGACCGCCGTTCAGGCCATCGATCAGGCGACGAGCATTCCCGAAGTCACCGATGACTATGACGGCGAGCAGCGACCGATCGGTTCTCATCCCGACGTCGGTGCGGATGAGTTCGATGCGGATGGGATCTTTGCTGATGGTTTCGAGGCCGGCGACACCTCGGGCTGGAGTTCATGTGTCGGCTGTCCTGCGATGTGAAACGCGATCACGCCACCGTCACGTAGTCGCCGAATCGCGGGCGGGACGCCCGCTCCACGATGAGTCCCGAATTGGAGGGCGGGCGTCCCGCCCGCCATTGGGCCGGCAGGGCGCCAATGGTGGGCTCAAGCCCACCCTCCGTAGGTTCTGCCGGGTTCGGTAATTGATTCAAAGAAAATGCGTTACAGAATCTGTTCTTAGGGAGGATTCCTCGCCGAACGCGAGGCGTCCCCGCGCTACTCGCCGTCCCAGTAGTCCAGTGTCGCGTCCTCGCCGTAAATTCCACCGAAGGGAGCATCCTGCGGCCTCATGCCGGGTTTGCAGCCGGCCACCACCCCGAATTTCCCGGAGTCGGGATACTGGAAGACATCGGTGTCGATCGTTGTGCTCAAAGCAAGATAACGGAGCTCCGTTTCTCCGGTGTTGATGAGCTGGTGCGCCACCTCGGGGCCGCCCGGTGGGCACGAGATGATGTCGCCTTTTCGAACTGGATGCTCTTGATCGCCGAAACGGAGGATTCCCTGGCCATCCAGCACGAAGAAGAACTCCTCGTTGTGGTGGTGGTTGTGGAGCGGAAAGGCTCGCTTGCCGGGTGCGACCTCGGTCAGGTTGTATGAGAGCATTTTCGCTCCGACCTGGTTGCTGATTGGCGCGAGCCTGGCCTCGAAACGATCTCCGTGGCGCAGCTCGCGTGCAAATTCAGCGTCGTCGATATTGAATACCGGTTTGGACACTCGATACCTCCTCGAGCTTGGAGTGACACCCGTCAGATTTTGGTCAGCACCTCGAACCCGCCCCAGAACATGCGCTTGCCGTCGACGGGCATGTCCTTTTTGTTCATCAGCTTCTTGGTCCGCGGATCGTCCATCACCTTGGCAAGCACGCGGTCGCGATGCGCGCGGCTCTTGAAGACGATCCACGACAAGGCGACCGTCTCCGTTCGTTTGAGGGCCACGCTCTGCGGGAACGACGTCAGCTCACCGGGCTTGACGTCATCGCCCACACAGTCCGCGAATTCGAGAGCGCCGTACTCCAGGTAGAGCTTGCCGAACGTGCGGTTCGCACGGCGATAATCATCGAGCTTCTTCTTCGGTACCGGCATCACCATGCACTGCACGTATTTCACGCCATCCTCCTTGGGGTCTGTTTGCAGTTCTGCGGGCTCATGAAATCAATCTCCCATGTGTTAACACGAGGTGGCGGCGCGCGCATTCCTGGCGCCCAGTGTGACCGGGTGGCTGCCGTCCTGAAGCACAGGCTGTCATCGGCTGAACACCATTGAGCTTGATGCCGGGTGGCACCGTCTGATCGCGAAAATCGGATTGCTGAATGGAACGACTTTTTCGATCGGGAACAGACGGTTCGCAGAGCCGAAAACGCTGCGAAGTAAAAAGGAGAATTGAAGATGGATCAGCATCAATGCCTTCCGTCAACTCATGTATTTTCATATGCTACTGGAGCGTGCCGTGCAATCGCGGGGATTCTGTATGTCGTCGCAATGCCTCGGCAACTGTCAGGACGAGATCTTTAAGGGTGGTTTCGAGTCGGGCGACCTCTCCGAGTGGGAATGAAAACCGAATGATCTCGGCGTTTTCGCGATTGTCGGCAGCACTTACTCGGGCCACCTCGCGGAGCCATACTCGGCGCATGGGTCGGGAAAAATCGGTCACCCGTCTGCTGGGTGAGATCGGCAACGGTGAGCGCGCGGCCACCGACGAGCTGCTCCCACTCGTCTACGATGAGCTGCGGCGCCGAACCCTCGGCGAGGAGAACTACCGGACGATCACGAGTCTCGGGAACCCGGCCGCGGTGCTCTTAGACGAGGGCTCTCTCGAGCAGGCCGGCGTCCTTTTCCAGGATCATCGGAGGCTCCTCCAGAAGGTGCTCGGCGACGACCACCCGAGCGTGCCGACCGCCCGGCAACGACTGGTCATTCTCTACCAGCAATCGGATCGACCCGAAAAGGCAGCTCAGTTTCGCGACTCCTCCTGAGCGACTGCGCTTTCTTCCGCTGCGTCTCCGGGGAAACGCAGGCGCGGCTTGTGCTCGCCGACGCGATCGATCGCATCGAGGTGGACCCGAACCAACCCAAAACCCCTCGAGAGACAGAGCCCC
>CBDTWX010000421.1:0-5197 GCA_965364305.1 uncultured Thermoanaerobaculia bacterium | reverse complement strand
CGCCGCGATGTCCCCTCGGCCTTTGGCGAGGTCCGAGAGGAGGCTCTCGAGGGGCACGGGGATGAAGACCACGATGATCTTGCTGCCGACCGTTCGTCTCTCGTTGAGGTGCTTTTCGTACTGGCGGAGGAGCTCGTACTCGAAGCCGCGGGCGGTACCGAAGTCGAGGAAGTAGTTGGTTCGGCTATAGCTGATCAACACTCGCAGGAATCCACGCTCGGTGATTTCCGGCAGGTCTCCCGTGAACTTCGCGCTGATGCGATCGAGGGCTTCGGGACCGGTGACCGCGGTCGGCTCACGCTCCTGTGCCGCCAATGGAAGAGCCAGAACAGCAGCTAACGCCAGTAAAAGCAGCCAGCCGCGATGGTCGCCGGTACCCCTGGGCGAGCCAGTCGATGTGGAGCAGCTGTTCATGGTAGGTCATTCTAACCTGCTCACGGCGTTTGTCTGCATTATGATGGAACGGCGAAACCATGAGCATCCTCACCTACCTCAAACGCCTCAATCTCAGCGAGCTCCCCTGGTGGGAGGCAGCGCCCGTACGCTTTCTTCAGTTCGTTCAGGCGACCCTGGGGCAGTTCAACCGCGACAAGGTCATCATCCGGGCCTCGGGCCTGGCCTACTCGTCGCTGCTCGCCGCGGTGCCTCTTGTGGCTGTGGGTTTCGCCCTGTTTTCGGCGTTCGGCGCCTTCGAAGACGTCAAGCAAAAGGCGCAGGAGTTTCTCTTCACCCAGTTCCTGCCGACCAGTCAGGACGAGATCATCCAGTATTTCAACCAGTTTGCCGATGGCGCCAGCAAGCTCGGCCTGATTGGTTTCATCTTTCTGATCCTTGCGGCGATCCTCCTGCTCGACAATATCGAGTCCAACTTCAATCAGATCTGGCATGTCACCACGCGGCGCAGATTCATCGCCAAGATCACCTCCTACACGTCAGTGCTGGTCTTCGGAACACTCTTTCTGGGCGCCAGTGTGACCATATCGGCGCGCCTCAAGGCGACCATCTTCCGTGGGGTTCCTCTCGATCCCGGCACGCTCGAAAAGATCGGCACCTGGCTGTTCCCTCTATTCTTCACCTTTCTCGCCTTTTGGCTCATGTACCTGGTGATTCCGTTCACCCGGGTGAGGATCAAAAGCGCACTGCTGGGCGCGGCGGTCGGCAGCATCCTCTGGGAGCTCGGCAAAAACCTCTTTGCCAACTCGATCGGCCTCTCGGTGCGGTACTCCACCATCTACGGCTCGCTGGCGATCATCCCGATCTTTCTCATCTGGCTCTACATCACGTGGATCATCGTCCTCCTGGGACTCGAGATCGCGTTTACCCATCAGCACTTCGCCGCCCTCGTCAGAAGCAGCGCGACCGGCGAGCGCGACGAGTGCGACCGGGTTCCGACGGCTCTTCAGCTCTTCACCTTGATCGCCCGGAGATTCCATCTGGGGAAGGACCCTCCGACGCCAGATGAGCTGTCGCGGCGGTTCCTGGTGGCGACCGGCTCGGTTGACAGCCACCTCGACCGCCTGGTGGCGGCCGGTCTCGCACGCCGCGTGACAGTTGGTTCGGGCGAAGAGGGTGCGGTCCCCGCGCGGTCTCTGGGTGAGATCAAGATTGCCGATGTGATCGCTGCATTTGTTCCGATGGGCGAGGAGGAGTTGCGCCGACGCCCAATCGAGCTCGAGGTCGAGGAGATCGTGTCGGCCTTTCGAGATGCAGGCTTCAAGGCTGTGGGCGAGATGACGTTTCTCGAGCTCGTCAGCCGGCTCTCGGGCGGGGCAGGATCACCTCCGACGCCGTCATGAGCGGTGACCGAGAGTATCAGCGCGACTTTTCGCAGATCCATCCGGAAACAATGTTCGACGAGCGCGGGCGGCTGCAAAAGGCCCGCAAGACGGTCATGGTGCTCCAGGACGCCCTGCGATCTGCCGGTCTCGACCCATCACGCGCCCGGGTCCTCGACATCGGCTGCTCGACCGGGATCCTGACCCGGTACTACGCCGAGTTCTTCGGCGAGGTGGTGGGTGTGGACATCGACGACGGTGCGGTTGACTGGGCGCGGCGCCATCGGGCGGCGGAGAACGTCTCCTATCGGATCGGTGACTCGATGGATCTGGCATTCCCCGACTGCGACATCGATATCGTCACCTGCACCCACATCTACGAGCATGTGCCCGACGCGCAGCGGATGCTTGACGAGATCTTCCGGGTGCTCACACCGGGTGGCGTGTGCTTTTTCGCGGCCGAAAACCGGCTGCGGTTGTGGGAGGGCCACCACAATCTGCCGTTCCTGTCGTTGCTGCCCAAACCGCTGGGGCACGTCTATGTGCGGTTGGCGGGTCAGGGGGACCGTTACTACGAGACTCACTACACCGTGTGGGGACTGCGGCGGCTGGTGCGGCGCTTCGAGATCATCGACTACACGAAACCGGTCGTGCGCGACCCGGAGAATTACGAGGCCACCGACATGGTTCGCCCGGGCACGCTCAAGCAACGTGTCGCGCTCGCGACCCTCGCCACCGCCTATTGGGCCTTCCCAACCTACCTCTGGGTCCTCCGCAAACCGGTTAAGAGGTGAAGAGTTAACAGACACGGGTTTTTGAGTGTCTCACCATTGATTGATTTGGCAACAACCCTGAAACCCTGAACCCATTGACTCCTGAACCCTTGACCCTTTACTTCTCGGGCAGCTCGCCACCGACAACCCGCTTCACCAGATGGCCCGCGTCGAGCATGGTGTCCCCGTCGACGCCGTTGATGATCGCGATCTCTGCGACGTCGACAGTCGAGGGATACTCCCTGTGGAAGTCTGCCAGCGTCATGCTCCGCGGCAGCTCCACGACGTCGATGGTCTTCGGAGTGACCTCCAGGTAGCGGCGGTCGGTGACCTTTCGAAAAGTCACCATGGATTTCTGCATGGTGGAGCCGTAGCTGCTCCACGTCTCGAGACCCGTGTATCCCATGATCTGGTAGACCCGGCCGTCGAGATTGATGAATCTGATCAGCCCTTCGGCCCTGCCGGCACCGGTCTGTGGGTCGATGGCACGGAATGCAAAAAGATTGCGACCCCGGTCCGGACCCTTTTGAATTCCCTGTTGACCAAAGAAGTCATCGTAGGCCGCCTGCGGTGTTTCCTTTTCCGAAAGCGTCAACACGATCGCGGCGTCCCGGTTGGGGCTGAGTGCGCCCACAGCCTGACGCTGGTTGATGATCCGCCACTCGTCGGGGAACTCGAGCTTGAAGGCGAGCACAGGATGGTAATACACCTGGCCGACGGTGTAGCCCTGGCGTGGGTCGTCGCCGAAGACCAGGTCCTCGATGCGGGCCATATAGGACTCGCGCCCGACCGTGCCTCGTTGTTGCTCGGACGAAAGTCGGCCGATCCTGTCTTCGATGCTCTGAACACGGTTGCCGGGGTTGGGATGAGTCGACATCCACTCCGGGGTCGCCCGGAGTCCCTGGGCTTGGCCGACCCGATCCAGGGTGTCGAAGACCTTTGGCATCTCGTGAGGGTCATAACCGGCGCGGGTCATGTAGCGCAGACCGAGCTCGTCCGACTGGTTTTCGTCGTCTCGGCCGAACTTGAGAAAGAGAATCCCCACCCCTTGACTCGCGAGACCCGCGTAGCGCCGGAAATCCTCGCTGGCGATCGCCGCCACCCCGAGCCCGAGCTGCGCGATTTGGGCTCGGCTGATCTGCTCGACCGAGTGCCGGGCCGTGACATGGCCGATCTCGTGGCCGAGGACCGACGCCAGCTCGGCCTCCGAGTTGAAGTGGGCGAGGATCCCGCGGTTGACATAAATATAGCCCCCGGGAAGGGCCATCGCATTGACCACCGGGTCGTCGAGCACCGTGAAGGTCCAATCGAGTTCGGGCCGCTCCGAGTTGGCCGCGATCTCCTCCCCGAGCTCCTGGATATAGCTCTGCAGCTCCGGGTCGTCGTAGGCGCCGTAGCTGGCGAGCACCTCGGGGTGGGTCTGGCTCCCGATCTGGATCTCCTGCGCCTCGCTCATCAGGGTGAGCTGACGCTCGCCGGTGGCCGGGTTCATCGTGCAGGCGGCGATCAGGAGCAGGGAGATACCCGCCCATCGCGTCAACAGTGTCCGTTGCTGCTTCTTGATGGTCATGATGAACCCCCACATTCGGAACCACGTCCGGTCGTGTCGACGAGCCGTGGTCATTGTAGCGAAGCGCGGGAGCCGAGAGGCTTGAGAAATGAGGAATAAGGAATGAGGAGTCAGGAATGCCGCCCACCCGCCCAATTCGGAATTCGGAATTCGGAATTCAGAATTCGGAATGACCCCCGCCCACCCACCTACGCGTTCGTTCCGCTTTCCTTTTGTGGTGCACGCGTCTCGCGTGCACGCCCGAACGAATGTGCAGGCGAGACGCCTGCACAACAATAGATCCTCAAACCTGTCCGTTTTGGTTCAGCCGCCTCGGCTGCCTCGTCGGGTTGACGACTTAGTCCCGTCGTCTCACAGCGCCGGGGCGGTGGGTGGAAATTCCGACTTCCGAATTCCGAATTCCGAATTCGTGCCGCTTCACCCGAGCACAGCCCAAGCAAAATGTGGCCCGAAGGCCTCATATATTCCGATCAGTCGTGGTCCCCGTCGTGCTCCCGCTCTTCCGGCATCGGCATGCTGCTGTTCCAGATGTCGCGGTGGATCTTCCACTGTCCGTCAACTTTGCGCCAGATCTCGATGTACTTCCCGCGGTCGATCAGCTGGTCGTCCGTGGTGCGGACGCGGTAGCGACCGGCCTTGTACCCGAGATCGCCCTCGACCGTGATCTCGAGGTCCTCGAGCTCGATCGCGACATCCGCCGACGCGAACTCCTCGAGATGGCTGGCGCGGATGGCGTCACGTCCGAAGATGGCAGCGGCGTTGGGCGGCAGCATGACCCCGTCCTCGGCGAAGAGCGTGGCAAGGGCGTCGGCGTCCTCGGCGTTGAAGGCCTCCATAAAACGCACGGCTCCTGCCTCGAGGACTGCCATGGCGTCGTCGTCGGTCGCCTGTGTTGCGGTCTCGAAACTCACCAGAGATCCCTTGGGAACCCGGACCTTGGTGCCCTCGGTGTCTATCTCGCCAGTCGCGGCGACCGCGGTTGCGTTGACAGGCACCGTCCGGTCGCCGACCTTGATGGCGGTGGCCTGGATCCGAAACGCATCGCCGGCGCCGTCGCCCCAGTAGCTGGTCGGAACGAG
>CBDTWX010000420.1:0-5213 GCA_965364305.1 uncultured Thermoanaerobaculia bacterium | reverse complement strand
TCAGGGCCACCTCAGCGTCGAGGTGCTGGTGAACGGCGAGAAAGACAGCGCCGGTCTTTATGTCTTTCACGCCGGCACCAAAGATCGAGTGGTAACCGGGGACACCTCTCGCGACAACCCCAGGATCTTCGATCTGGTCCCAGGGGTCTACGACCTCGAGGTGATCTTCAGGAAATCGAAACCCGAGTCCGAGCTTAGATTTGCAGGCATCGAGATCCAACCCGGCCAAACCGTAGAAAAGAGGGCCGACTTTGCCTTCGGCCGGCTCAGCATCGAAGCCCTGGTCAACGGTGACAAAGGCTCCGCCGGTCTCTATGTCTTTCAGGCCGGCACGGACAACCGGGTCACCACCGGCGACACCTCGAGAGACAACCCCAAGGTGTTCAACCTCAACGCTGCCGCCTACGACCTCAAGGTCGTCTATCGAAAAGCCATTCCCGAGACAGAGGTCATCTTGGAGAACCTTCAGGTTGTCGCACGTCAAGTTGTGGCGGAGCGGGTCGAGTTCGAGGAGGGATACCTCGAGGTGGGAACCACATCCGGAGGTCAAACCGTGCAAGCCGACCTCACGTTTTTCCGTCCGGGAGAGGAGAGGCGATTCGCGACAGGAAACGCAGCCAAACGGACCCACATTCGTCCGGGTGACTACGAGGTCGGGGTCCGTGCGTACAACCTGCCGGGCAAACCCGAGAAGAGGATTCCGATCTCGATCCAGGCCGGGCAGACCGTGACGCTGGAGGTGGAGTTCTGAGCAGCGTTCCACGCGTGGGGGGTACCATCATTATCGGTGCCACCGACCACAACTTCGCAGCTGTCGCGGCTGGGTGTGGAGATCGGTGACTGAATTGTGGCAGGATTCAGTCATCCCGTCCGCGCCGGAGACGGGTCTCATGGCGCGATCTCCCCGTCTGATGACTCCCGAGACCGTTATAAAATCGGTTCCAGATCTCGACATGTACATCGGCCCCGCGAGGTGGGATATGCGTCACAGACGCGCCAACCGTGGATCCACACGCCCGCGATGGGGAGCTGCGATTCTCTCGACGGCGGCCTTTGTCCCGCTGTGCTCGGGGCAGTCCATCATCGACGTACACCGGCCATATCTGGAGGCGCCCGATCGGACGACGCCGATCGTCATTGCCGATGGGGCGGCTGGAGACTTCCGGTCGTTCACCACGTCCACGCGCCGGGACTGGGCCGAGCTGATCGACCAGACTCTGGGAGCCGGGTACGCCCGATGGTTCGGGCATTCGGCCTGCCGACGAACGGCGCCTTCACGTCATCTGAGTCAGAAGACATCGCCCCATACTTCTCGATCACCACCGCCACCGGTTCGGTCTACCTCATCGACGGTCACCAATACCTCGCCCACACCGGCGTTCAGCCGGACGAGGTGGTGTGGTTGACGCTCACCGACATGGCCCGAGGCCGGGACACGGTGGTAGCCGCCGCGATCACCCGGATCGAGAGGCAGTGGCCGCGTCGCCCGCGCGGAAGGATCAGACCGTGATTCCGCCTGTACTCGTGTCAAAGACGATGTGGGGTCGTGATCAGTGCCGCACATGGTGAATATGAGGTGTCCATCAAATCGCGGAAGTTCCAGCGCGTCCTGCGCGATGATCCCTTCTCCATCCAAATATCGTCTGAAAAAGAGAGGGGGAACCGGAAGGAGGAGTGACGTGAAACTCACAGAACAGCGACGGCTCGACACCGCGCATCGAACGCCCGCCTCGTCGGCCGAAAGCTGGCACCACCCGCTGAAGGCTGGACGGAAGGCGGCGTCCGGAAAGACGGCCAGGATCATTGGCCGAACGTGCGTCCGCTTCAGTGGCTGCTCGACGGTAGCGACCATGGCTTGCGTCCTGCTGCTCCTGGTTTCAACCCACGCCGCGGCCCAGGTAGCCGTCTCGACTGTCTTCGTTGATGCGGTCTCACAGGCAGGAGAACCCATCCTTAACCTCAACGGGTCTGCGGCCTACCCGGTCTCGACGATTTATCAGCCCAGCCGAATCGAGGTGGACGGGACGGTGATCGTCTCCGAGGGAGATGCCGTAGCACCCATCGCCGGGGCCACCTGGGCGAGCACGAGCTTCGCAGGTTTCAGCGATAGTGGGCGCCTCATCCTCAGCGGGTTCCTCGACGGCACGGACCCGGACAACGATTTTGCGACCGTCATTCTCGGCGGCGGATTGGCCGAGTATGTGCTGTTTCAAAAGGGGATCACCATGGCGCCCGGGACCTCAGGCCACCTGTCTGGGGTTTCTTCACCACGTATCAGCGGATCGGGTCGGATTGCGTTCCGCGGCGGGGTTGTGGAGACGGGTGCGGCAGGAGTCTGGGCGGGCATGCCGGGCGCGCTGTGCGGGATCCTCCGGGTGCGACCTACTCGAACGAGTTTTACAACACCGGGCGCAATCCCCTCGCGATGAATAGCTCCGGGCTGGTCGCCTTCGTCGTGAGCCTGGAGGGGCCAGGCATCGACACCTCCAACGACAAGGCGGTCTACCGCGGCACTTCCGGAAGCCTGACGCTGATTGCCCGGGAAGGCAACCCGGTGACCGGAGGCGGCACCTACGGCGATCTGCACGAGCCGTCCATTGGACCCGCCGGCAGGGTGGCGTTCTACGATGGCTCGGCCGTGTACCTGGACGGAGCCCGGATCGCAAAGGTCGGCGACCCCGCTCCGCGCGGGGGGACGATCGAAGGGCTGTCCTTCCCGGCCGTTGATGGCGCCATGGCGTTTCGGGCCGAGGTGCACGACGACGGCACTTACCTCGACAGCTACATGATGCTGCACGAGGGTCAGCTGGTGGAGGTGATTCGCGAGGGCGACGAGGCGCCGGGGACCGGTGGGGATGTCTTCACGGTGCTTTCCTCCAACGCCGTCGTCAACGCCTGCGGGCAGATCGCGTTTCTCGGCCGAATCACCGGTGATCGGCGCGGTCTGTGGGTGATCCACCGCGAAGGCAACGGCTTTCTGGTGGCTCTCGTGGGGACCGCCTCGCCCGTCGGACCGAACTACTCGAGCTTTACTGGTTTTCTCGGCGATGGCGCCGCCAGGTGCAACATCTCGGACAACGGGTGGCGCTACTTCAACCACAGCGGCCAGCTGCTCTTCCGGGCCTCGCTCAGCGACGGGAAAGAAGGCGTCTTCCGTTCGGCTCCGCTCGATCTGCCGTGCGACGCTCTTTTGTTCGCGGATGGTTTTGAAACCGGCGACTCCAGCAGATGGTCCACCGTCCAGGACTGAAAGGTGCCTGCATCTCATAGGTTTCGGGTCGACCCGAGCGGTTACCAGCACGGGTCGACCCGGCACCCTTTTGCTCACTGCCACTTCCCACACCATAACAAAGTGTGGCGGGTCCGCCTGACACTGAACCTGGCGCTCATTTGTGATTCCACCCGCGGCAAACCCAACCCTCACACAACCTTCAGAAAACCCTCACGGCACCATAAACCGCGGCGGGCGTGACGGTCCCACGTTGGATATGAACGATAGAAACCTCCAACGAAGGGAGACCGAAGAATGTTTTTGCGCTGCAATCTACGTTGGGCCCTTGTGATGGTCGCGTTTGCCGCACTGCCGCTGGCGCCATGGCGGTCGGCGGCAACGTTCGGGTTGGTGTCGGGAAAGCCTATCACCGATACGGTACCGGGGTCGCGGTGGACGGATATGTGCCGATGACCTTCGCCCTCAACTTTCACCCGATCAAGAACTCGGAGATCGTCGATTTTTACGTCGGGTCGGTCGTGCTCCCCACTCGGTCCCACTCGAGGCCGATCGTCAGGGCGCCGGCCTGCGGCTGAAAGGCGACTCCGAAACCGAACTCGGTCGGGAACGAGAAGCTCGTGGTTGTGGTGTGCGGCTCGAACTCCGGTCGGTGGCGATAGAAACCCGATACCCGCCAGGCATCGGAGACGCTCCACAGAACTCCCGCGTTCAAGCCCCAGTCCGCGTCCGAAAAACTGCTGACCCCTGCGCCTGCAGAACGGTCGCCGTTGAAGAAGCTCAACCCGGCGCCCAGGCTCAGGTTTTCGGAGACCTCGAAGGCGGCCGCAGCGGCGTAGCTTCTCACAGTGAACTCACGTAGGCGGAAGTCGGGATCGTCCCATCCGAAGGTGACGCTTCCCATCTGATGTGAGTACAGTGCGAAAGCCCATCTGTGGGCCGGAAAGACGAACGAAAAGAACCCGAGACCGGACATGCCCTGGGCAGGGTCGATCTCGCCGTCGTTCATCGACGCCGTAAAACGAAGCTCGATCGAGATTTCCGGGCGCAGGATCTGGACGAGACCGGTTGGGTTGGCAAAGGCCGCAGTGGCGTCGTCGGCGATGGCCGCGAATGCCCCGCCAAGACCGATGCTTCTTGCACCCGGATTGGAGAAGACGTTTGCTGTAATAGTCGAGGATCCCTGAGCCAGGCACGGGACTGCAGCCGCAGAGATGATGATCAGGAGAGCAGCCGGAATTGCGATCTTTCGCACCTTACGAGTCGTCATTCATTCAACGCTGGAGAGGATACTTCCCGCAGTCCCATATCGACAGAATAGAGGACGCCAGTCACGTTCTCCAGGAGGACCGCCCAGACCGGGTCGCCGCTGGCGTCAAACGACTCCTCCAGAGAGTTGAACGGGATGACGGCCCGATGGCGCGATAAGCTTCAAGTTGACGGGTACGATGGGCACCAGATGGCTGTCGCGTTCACCATTGCACCGTTGTCGTCACAAAGAATCCTGAATCGGGTGTTTCGAGTCGACCAGCGACTCCCGGATTATCGTTTTCCCGGCTTGGCTCTCGACTGAACCATTTTGTGACGGGGATTCTGCCCAATTGAAGGATTCCAGCGATCCGTCAGGTCCTGAGTCCTCCACGAAAAAGGCCAGCCCGCAGTGGGCAATCCTTGAATGATGCAATAGGGATCTGGCGCCCCTCCCGTCGTCAACGCGGCTTTCATCGTAGGCTTCGGACTCGTATGAATACGCTTTCATGCGGATTACCAATCCCTAGCCCGTACTTCTCACCAGGTTTCGTGACGAGGGCGGCGAAGCGCAAGTATCCGTTGGGTTTGTCGTGAATCGGGCGACGCCGTCGTAGTTGCGCTACGTCAAGGAGCACGATGTGCGACAAGCACGACGGGACGCCGTGATTCGCCGTCCGCAGTAGACGCCTGGTGAGAAGTACGGGCTAGCCCGTACTTCTCACCAGGTTTCGTG
>CBDTWX010000419.1:0-5236 GCA_965364305.1 uncultured Thermoanaerobaculia bacterium | reverse complement strand
CTGGGTGCGGTGCATCGGGCCTTGCAGCCGAAGATTGGTGAATAGTCCGGGTTAAGGCATCACCGATGACCACAAATCGGTGGTCCCCGACTCGAAACCATCGGCAAAGAGCGGCCCGGGCACGACCTCCGCGAAAGACAAACCAACGCGGAGGTCGTCGAAAAAGGCCGGTTGGCCGTTCATCTGATCGCCTCGGATTGACACGGTCAAGATTTTCCCGCCGCCGCTATTCAGCAATTCCGTCGAGACGCCGTTGATCACCGGCAGGCTTGACTCGTCAACGGGGTCGACCCAAAGCGTGACAACCTCGTTGTCGTCCAGTCCGCCGGTACTCGTGTCGTTATACTCGATCCGAATGACGACGAGTTGCTCGCCGACGATCACCGTGCCACCGCTGGCTACGCTACTGATGCCGCCGTTACCCACGATGTACGCCCCACCACTGATTCCGAACGAGAAGTCGATCGCGCCGCCTCCGTCCAGGCTCACGAGCTCAAACTCGAAGATCATGTCTCCATCGGCCCTCGGAGGGTCAATCAGGAAGCTCGCGTAGAACAGATCGCCGTCGATCTCGTAGAGAACGTGTTCGGCCGAGGTGTTCCGTGTCGCGGTGCGGGTTCCGTTGTCGCCGGAAGGCCGGTCGTAGACGGCTTTGCCCGTGCCGGCATCGTCGTCGGCCTGAGTCTTGTTCACATAAAAGTTGCTGTCCGGTACGAGCGTCCAGTTGCCGATCAATCCGTTGGCCGGCCCCGCCGGGTCAGCCGAGATCAACGCGTTGTCCGGATAGCCTGTAAACGTCTCCTCGATGATGTTTTCCGCCTGCAACGAGGCGGCCAGTGATATCAGACACAAACCCATCACGCCTGCCGCAATTCCGTGATATCTCATTCGACTGCCCTCCGACATGCCATCAATCGTGCCATGAATCGTTCCATTGGTGCCCGCCAGGATCCTGGTTGTGGTCGGTGCCGAGCCGGTTGATGATTCGCGTTCCGCCTTGGTGACCTCCCGCCGGACAACCCGGCGACGCGGCACGCTCACCCGATCTGTTGCACGACCGGTGCCAATTTCTCTAGTTTTTGACAAGCGGTTTCGGAATGGTTATTTGGCTGCAGATGAGCCGCCATGAGCCGCCTGGAATCCATCCCTGGGGAGTCGATGAGCCTCGCAGCGTGTGGCAATGCGACCCACTCGGTCAGGTGCGCCGTCGATCGATGGAGATCGCCACCAGGCCCGTCCTTCCCATGGGGTGAGGGCCAACCGATTCAGACGATTTCATCGCAAGATCGTCGGAATCGTCTGATCTGGCTCAATCGGTGAATTCGACACCAACCCGTCCAACAACAGCGCCACCGACACAGAACTGGGGTGGCCGGAGATCTTCGCCGACGGCTTCGAGTCGGGCGACACGACGAAATGGTCGTCCACCAGGCCCTGAGCAACGGAAGGGCGGTAACGGGCCTTCGGGCGTGTGAATCGAGTCGCGGGTCCTTCAGGGCCCGCGGGTGGGCGGGTGGAGGTAGCGACAGTGATCAGGGGCAGGGACGGCGGCAGCGGCAGTTCACAGCGACGGCGGCAGCGGCAGGGAACAGCGTCAGTCGACAGCGGCAGCTTCAGGCATCAGCTCCCCGAGTCCGCGCCCGATTGGACACTTTCTCCCGGGCACGGGCACGGGCACGGGCACGGACTCGGACGTGGGTTCTCGGCGTTGCCGACCTATCGAGCCCGGGTTGGCGCCCGAGGGAGGGTCGGTTGGAATTCAAAATTCAAAATTGAGAATTCAAAATTGATCGCGGGTGGGTGGACGGATCCGGCTTCGCCCTTCAGGCTAAGCCGTGACAAGTCCAGTATCCGGCATCGTTCGTCGGGCGGGATTGCGGCCGCACGCCGCGCCCCGATAATTCGTAGTTGGAGGTTCGCGTCATCTCATTGAAAGCGAAATACGCCGGTGAACATCTGCACAAACATATCTCCAACCAGCTGGAGGACGAAGAGGATGGGTCCCAGGGCAGCGGCAATTCTCGGATTGCCCACGGCGAGGCACAAGAAACCCGAAACCAACGCGTAGACACATGCCGATCCGGCGATGACCGCGAGATTGGCCGCTGGATCAGCAATAAAGCGTAACAGCAAGAAAGATGCGATGCCTGTTGCGGCGAAGGCGTAGGAAAAGCTCCGCCAATTGACCGGCTGTCTGCGATGCCGGAAAAAGATGAGCAAGGCCGCGATGAGAAACCACACGCTCGTGGCCGAAACGCGAGCGATGGTGTATCTCAGGTACGAAACGGGCCAATGCGGCTCGAGCCCGAAATCCTCCCAGTCGGTCCACAGTGCGAAGACGATGTAGGCGCACCAGGTCAGGAGAACTCCGAGCACGGCAATTCTTTGACTTTTGCTATTTTCCATGTCGTGGTCTTCTCTCACTTCCCCGAGAACGCGGCATGCCCAGCGCGGTATCGGGTCCGCTAGAACGACGTTTTGACGCTTTCCCAACTCCAATTATTGTATCTGCCCTCTAGGAATTCGATAAGGCCGTGGTACCCCGCCTGGTATTCGTGATACCTCCCGCGGTATCAGTTCCCGTTCTCGGCGCCGGGAGTCCCTTTCGTATCGGACACGACCCGAGTCCGCCCATGTCAAGAAGATGGTCCCGATCGAGGACTCGACGATATTCTGCCTTTCGTCGTGATGTCTCTTCTTTTCAAACAATTCACCGATCTCTTTCGGTCGTTGCCAGGATCTGAGGTGAAGTTCTCCACCTCCGAAATCCTCCTCTACGCCGCTCCAGGCGGTCGATTCGCAGCTTTCGGCATAGGTCGTGCAACCGGCGTTGCCGAGAGCAGGCGAAAGCCGGTCATCGAAAGCGAAGGAGGACCCTCATGGCTGAGACAACACCGTGCCGTCACATATCGAGTCTTGCCGCGGTTGTGGTGCTGTTGATCGGCGGCGGCGCATCGGCGAACGAGAGGAATCAGTACGGTGCGGCTTCCACCCGGTCGACGGAGGTCGGACGGCCCTTCGCGTACGCGCCATCGGCGCCGGTCAAACGCGCCGCCGTGGCCACCAAATGGACGTCGTACCCGCTCTTCGCTGGAGAGATGACCTCCATCGCGGCTCACCCCACCGACCCGGACACGGCGTGGGTCGGGACGCGAGACGCCGGCGTCTTCAAGACCGTCGACGGAGGTCAGACGTGGACACCGTCCAGACAGGGTCTCACCTTTTCTCCGATCAGATCTCTCGTCGCGGATCCTGTTCTCCCTGCGAGGCTCTACGCCGGTACTGACTTCAACGGCGTGTGGAAGTCCATCGACGGCGGGAGCAACTGGTTCGCCTCGAGCACCGGCATCGACGATCTCTTCGTCATGTTCAACATCGTCGTCGATCCGACGAACACGAACATCGTGTATGCGAGCGGCTTCGGCGGCGTCGCCAACGTCATCGGCGCGGTCTACCGCTCCACCGATGCCGGCGTCACCTGGACCCGCGCGGACACCGGCATCGCTGCTCGCGGTGACACTTGGGTGAACGGCATCAAGAGCCTGGCCATCGACCCCGGTGCACCGTCCACCCTTTATGCGGGTACGACCTTCGAGGGTATCTTCCGAACCACCAGCGGTGGGGCTGCATGGACCGCGATCAACGACGGCGTTCCTTGGTTGGCAGAGCCCGACTGGCGAAAAGCCATCCAGGCCCTCGGGGTGGACCACCACCACGGCGGCCGACCAAGCGCGATGATTTCGGCCTCCAGCTACTATGTACTCGACCCATTCGACGTCTGGCAGGAGCTCGCCACCCATATTCTCGCGGGAACGCGGATGATCTTCCACCCGACCGTCAGCGACACGGTCATGATGGCCGGAGGCGGCTATTTTTCAAGCACCGACGGCGGCATCACGTGGAACGGCTCTGGCCCCCTCACGGTGGACATTGCGCTGAGTGCGGGCGAGCCTGACACTCTCCTCGGCGCACGGAGAGTCGGATATCGCGAGCCAGGTGGCGTCTACCGTACGACCGATGCCGGTGGGACCTGGAGCTGGTCTGGCGACGGCGTCACGGCACAGGCCGTGCGCTCCGTGGCAACCGACCCCAACGATCCCAACCGGCTCTTTGCCGGCACCGGGAACGGCTTTCTCTACCGGTCCACCGACGGCGGCGCCGCCTGGACGCGGGCGACTGAGGTCGGCAACCCGACGGAGTACAAATTTGGTTTCGAGGTCAAGGACGTCGCTGTGGACCCCTCGGATTCGAATCGCGTCTTTCTCAGCGCGGGCCGGCTCTACCGGTCGCTGGACGGGGGAGCGACCTTTGCCTACTCGGCGCCGATCACCTCGTCACACACCATCGAGATCACTCCCGACGGCGCTGCAATCTACGTCGGGTGCGGATCTGACGTCGGCATCTTCAAGAGCACCGATGGCGGTGATTCATGGTTCCAGGTCAACACCGGTCTTCCCATCTTTGGGGACAAGATCACGCCGATCCTGTCGCTCGCCGTGGACCCGAGCAATCATGAGACCGTGTGGGCCGGCACCCAGTTCGGCGGCGGCATCGTCAAGAGCGCCGACGGCGGGCTGAACTGGCAGGTCATGGGCCTGACCGACGACAACTTCGTCTTCTCCATCGCCGTCAACCCCGAGCACGGAGACGATATTCTCGCCGGTGGTGGGTTTGGGGAGGGTGCGCTCTACCGCTCGACCAACGGCGGTCAGACATGGACCACGATCCTCGACGACATGGCCTTCGTCTACGACATCATTCACGATCCCTTGTATCCCGGCCACGTCTACGCCGCCACCGAAGGCCAGGGCATATTGCGCTCGGTCGACGGCGGCGCGACCTGGACCGACACCAGCGACGGTATATTCTACCCCCTGCTGTACAGCCTCGACATCTCACCCGATCGCCGGCTCATCACCGGCAGCTACGGCTCGGGTATCTATTGGATGCCGCTGCCGCCCGACCCCTCGACGGTCATCTTCTCCGACGGCTTCGAGTCGGGCGACACGACAATGTGGTCGGCAAGCGTTCCTTGACGAGGCGTCACGTGTCGGCTGTCTCAGCCTCCCACCGCGGCTGACCAGCGGGAGGTGTCGCCAGTCTCGAAGTTGTCGGAAAAGATGACGCCCTGCACCTCGACGGCGCCGACGTCGCACTCCGCATTGGTGTCGCGGTTGCCGTCGATCGGCCGGGTTACGCCCCGCTGGTCGACGGCAACCGCGACACCAATGCGGAG
>CBDTWX010000418.1:0-5255 GCA_965364305.1 uncultured Thermoanaerobaculia bacterium | reverse complement strand
TGCCAAGCGCCCGCCCCTCCCGGGCGGTCACCTCACCGAGGAAGCGAGCCGCGTCCTCGGAACGCGTGGCGCCCACCGCCATCGCATAGGGCAGATCAACCGATCCCCGGCGCAGGCGGAAGGCCAGGCTGCGCTCCATGTCCATCGCCACCAGGAGCGGGACCGTCGCCTCTTTCTGGAGCCCGTTGAGCAGAACCGGGATCGTCCCCTCCTCTGACCGCAGGAGGACCAGCCCTCCGACCCCGTATTCGCGAACCGCCTCAACGAGGTCGATCTGTGCCTGCGACCGCGGGTTCCGGGGGTACCCGGTCTCCGCGATCATGATCATCTGCGCCACCTTCTCCTGAAGCGTCATCGCGGCCAGGGTCTTTTTGACCCAACGTGTGTCGGCCGACGAAAGCTCCGAACCCCTCGCATGATTTGGAAGACCGGCAAACGCGGAGACGAAGAAGACGAGCCCGAAAGCGACCGGACGGCGCGTCAAATTTCCAAGCGAGCGGAATGGGAGCAAGCTCATCGCGAGCCGCCCCGGACCTCGAGGCCGTCGATGAATACCGAGGAGAGGCGTGCGCCCTCGTCGTCGATAAGCCCCTCCGCCGCCGGCGAAATCAGCAAAAACGTCGCAGGCTCGCCGCGCCGCAATGTCGGTCGAGGAGGCGACGGATCGCGATCGCCGACGAGCAGCTCCAAGGTCTCGGAGTCCACCGACCTCACATCGATTCGTCCACCGACGAGGGCCTGAACGACGTCCGTAAGGGAGTCCGATTTCGGCCCAAGGGGCGGACCGGTGAGCCTCAACCACGGCATCCGGGCCGGTCGTTGGACCACCTCGATCCGTGCGCGGGCTTTACCAGCGAGCTCTCCGGCCAGCCTTTCGGCGGCGGCGACCTTGCGACGGGGCACCTCCCAGAAAACCGTTCCGACCCCCAGCCGCGCCACCCGCGCGAGCACCTCCGAGTCCAGCCAACGGCGCGCCTTCCAACCCTCGACGCCGGCCGCGAAGGGCGCCAGCATCAGACTCTCGTCGGCGTCCACGACCCGCCCCGCACCCAAAAACCGCGCATCTCCGATCTCGACCACGCGGGAGTGCCGGGCGGCACCGGTGGAGCAGCCTGACGCATCGCGGTCGTCCACCTCGAGGTTGAATGCCAGATCGGCCCGGTACGGGGTGGCAAACCCGGGCTGTCTGATAAAGCCCCCGCGCACGACGACGTCGGCCCAGGCATCGCTCTGATTTCGCAGGAGGTTGTTGTAGACGTCGGGGTCGTAGTCCTCGAGGTCGTTCCGCACCAGCTCCTGCAACACCGTGAGGATGGCCACGAAGTTGAGCCGGGTCAGGTCTTCGAAGTCATGGCCCGGCGGCAGGCCGCCACTCTCGATGAGCACCACCGGGGTTCCCCAGGCGGTGATGTTGTCGCCAAAAGCCCGCGGGCTCCAGTCTTCGTCGTATCGGGCCATGCCGCCCGGCATGTACGGCGCGAGAGCTTCGACGATGGCCGCGCAGGCGCGTTTGGCGCGGAGTCTCCCGGGGGTGATGGTCCCGTCCTCGTCACCCGCCACCGCCAGGACGGCGTTGGTCGCCAGCACACCCGTGTCACCGACCGCAGTCCGGCGGTTCTGGTCATGGAGGTTGAACCCGAGCATGGGCTCGTACTCGTCACGGATTCTCTTCAGGATCCGGCCCTCGGGAGTTGAAAGGTTGAGCGCATCACGGTTGATGTCGATGCCCTGGAGGTTGCGGCGGTCATAGATCTCCGCCCCGTCCGGGTTGAGCATTGGCACGATCAGAATTCTCAAGTTGTCGAGGACTGCCACTGCCCCGGGCTCGTCGGCGTGGGAGAGCAGGAAGTGGGCGATGTCGAGCAGGGCGGGGGTGGCGGACGGCTCGTCGCCGTGCATCTGAGACCACAGCAGGACTGTTTGCGTGCCGCGCCCCAGGGTCATCAGGGGGATGGGGCGTTGGGCGAAGGACCGCCCCGCCTCTTCGAGCTCGATCTCGTTCGGATACAGCGCCGCCAGCCGCTCCAGCTCGGCGGTCAGCTCGGCCGGTCGGAGACAGGGGGCCGGCGCACGAACGAAGCGTCCTTCCGGCCAGCTCTGCCAGAGCTGGTCGGGTGTGAACCCGGCCATCGAGGACTGAAGGGCGAGGGTGAGAATGAGTGTGAGCGTGTTCATGAGGGTGATTGTAGTCCGTCACCGGATCGAGGCGGAATCTGAGTTTTGAGTTTTGAGTTCCCGCCCACCCACCCGATGCTCGATGCTGGATGGCCCACAGATCACGCAGATTGACGCAGATATCAGCGCAGCCAACCTTCGAGCCGGGACGGCCGCATCACCAAGCCTCAATCACGGTTGGTGGTGTAGGCGTCTCGCCTGCACGCAGCGGCAGCGGCAGGAAATAGCGGCCGAGACACGAGCAGTGGACTGCGGCAGGAGACAGCGGCAGCAATCAGCAACCTGTACAGCGACAGTATCGGAGACTCGTGGCCGTAGAATCGTCATTTCGAGCCAGGACGACGGCCGAGTCGAGAAATCTTCGCGGGACTGTAGGCTTCGATTTTCTGGTATGCACCCCATAAATTCCTCCACTCGCTCGCGGCTCGCTCGGTCGGAATGACAGGTTCGCGAGCGCTGTCGAGCTTGCAGATCGGAAACGCGAGGAAGGTGTCATTCCGAGCGAAGCCGAAGGCGGAGTCGAGGAATCTATGTGCTGCTTGCGCCGGGTGGATGGATTGATGGGTGGAACGTTCTAACGTTCAAGCATTTAACGTTGAGATCAGTCTACGGTCTGAAACCTGAAACCTGCGACCTGCGACCTGTGGCCTGCGACCTGCGACCGGGCGGGTGGGCGAATCCAGCATCCAGCATCGAGCATTGGGTGGCTGGGTGGCAAATCCGAAATCCGAAATTCGAAATTCGAAATCTGAACCGCGTGGTTCATCACGTATACTTCAGAGCTCGAGGCCGCCCGTCCGAGGAGGGAGCCCAGAATGCGCCTGAAATCCTTTGTTGCCCCAGCCCTTCTGCTGATATCGATGCCGCTGTTCGCCGGCGACATGGGCGAGCTCCGGGAGCACCCCGAGGTCGTCGACGCCGTCAACGTCTTCGACAGGTGGGTCGAGCAACACATCGTCCATCGCAACGTACCCGGCCTTTCGATCGCCGTCGTCTACGACCAGGAGATCGTATGGTCCGCGGGCTACGGTTACAGCGAGCTCGAGACCAAGGCCCCGGCAACCCCCTCTACCGTCTACCGGATCGGCTCGATCACCAAGCTCTTCACATCGACGGCGATCATGCAGCTCAGAGACCAGGGGAAGCTTCGGCTCGACGAACCGGTCTCGCAATACCTGCCCTGGTTTCGGGTACCGAACCCGTTCCCGGACACCCCCGAGATCACGATTCGGCACCTGCTCACCCACACCTCCGGCCTGCCCCGGGAAGCCGCCTTCCCCTACTGGACGGACCACGTCTTCCCGACTCGAGAAGAGCTGGCCGATGGCGTGCTCGGGCAGGACGCCCTCAACTCCCCCGAAACGACCTACCACTACTCCAACCTCGGGATGTCCCTGCTGGGTGAGATCGTGACCGAGGTCTCGGGCCAGCCCTGGGCCGAATACGTGCAGGAGCAGATCCTCCGGCCCCTCGGCATGTCGAGCTCGAGCACCGCGCCCGATGAGGCCTTGCTGCAGCGGCTCTCGGCCGCGTATATGCTGCAGGCGCCCGACGGCACCCGAAAGATCATGGAGTACTACGAGACCGGAGCGATCACGCCGGCAGGCGGCATCGTCTCGACGGTCGAGGACCTCGGTCGCTTCGCCTCCCTCCAATTCAGTGACGACCCGGCCGGCCGCAAACAGATCCTGAGGGGCAGCACCCTGCGCGAAATGCAGCGGGTCCACTGGGTTTACGACAGCTTTAAGGGCGGTAGGGGCCTCGGCTTTTCCGTTTCCCACCGCGACGGCAAAAACTTCGTCGGGCACGGCGGCTCGATCGGCGCCAACGTCAGCAACCTCCTGATGGTGCCGAGCGAAAAGATCGCGGTGATCGTCGCGATCAACGCCGACGACGGCAGCCCCGCGACCGTCGCCAGGCAGGCCTACGAGGTCATCGCGCCGGCGATCCTCGATGCAACCAAGAAGCCCGCCGCGCCGGCGCCGGAAGCGGACCCGGAGTGGCAGCGGTATGTCGGCCTGTATGCGGATCCCTGGGGATGGGAGTACGAGGTCATGATCCTCGGCGGAGAGCTGGTCATGTACGGCTACGACTACCCACCGTGGGAGAACGCGTCGACCGGCTACACCACCCTCACGCCGGTCGAGGGCTCGACCTTTCGGCGGCCCAACAAGGATCTCGTGACCTTCGAGCTCGATGACGCCGGTAATGTCGTCCGAGTCAAGAGAAACAACAACTACCTCTTCCCAAAAGAGAAAGGGTAGAAGCCGACCAGAACCGAGGACACCACATGACGCAACCCATGGATGCCTTTGAATACCGTGACGGCGTGCTCCACGCCGGCGACATACCGGTGTCGGAGATCGCGGACGCCGTCGGCACCCCGACCTTTGTGTACTCGGCCGATGCGATCCGATCGTCGTATCGCAGGATCGAGCGCGCCTTTTCGCCACTCGGGGCCCACCTCCACTACGCCGTCAAGGCTTCCTCGAACCTCCACATCCTGCGCCTCCTCCGCGAGCAGGGCGCTGGCATGGACGTGGTCTCCGGCGGCGAGCTCGAACGGGCCTGGCTGGCCGGAACGCCGATGCAGGACATCGTGTTCGCCGGCGTCGGCAAGACCGAGGACGAGCAGCGGGCGGCCCTCGACGGACGGTGGAGCCCCTTGCTCGACGACGCTGAACGGCTCGGCGGGAAGGACATCGAGAATCGCGGCCCCGTGGGCCTCTTCAACGTCGAGAGCTCAAGTGAGCTGGAGGTCCTCGCCGGTGTGGCTGCCGATCTCGGGGTCGTCGCCCGCGCATGTCTTCGGGTCAACCCAGATGTCGACGCGAGGACCCACGAGTACACCACGACCGGCCTCGAGGAGAACAAGTTCGGCGTCTCGTGGACCCGAGTGCCCGGAATATTCAACGCGTTCCGGGGGGTGGCATCGGTGGAGCTGGTCGGTCTTCACGTCCACATCGGCTCGCCGGTGCGCGAGATCGAGCCCTACGAGTCTGCGGTTCGGGTGCTCCTGGGTCTCGTCGACACCCTCGAGGAGGCCGGCGACCCGGTCTCGGTCCTCGACCTCGGGGGCG
>CBDTWX010000417.1:0-5258 GCA_965364305.1 uncultured Thermoanaerobaculia bacterium | reverse complement strand
CCATATAGAGCAGCCACACGAAACCCGCCATGAACAGGGCGCCGCCCGAAGCGAGAACAAACAGATTCAGCTCTCTGCCGGCACCGAGCGCGTGGTGGGCCGAGACCAGCCAGCTCGCCATCCCGAGTACGAAGACCGCCCCCGCCATCCGCCACGAACCGCGCAGGTCCCCACGACCGCGGCGGAGGTTTCGGCGTGCGATGAGTGCGCCGACGACCAGGACCACCACGATGAGCACGGCGTTCAGGGACTGGCCAATGTTGGATCCGGGTGGGGCGGAAGATCCACTCTCGTCAGTCTCGAGAGCGGTTCCGGTTCGCAGGTACGCCAAGCGCCCGGATTGGAGTCCGGCCTCGATTCGGTTGATGCCGAGCTTTGCGGCCTCGTCGCGGAGCGTCCAGGCGCGGAGCTGGTCGGCAAACCGTGGGGGCGACCAGACCGGTTCCGTTTCTTGGAACGACCGGGAGTCGAGCCCCGCCGCATCGAAGATACCGTCCCACGGATCCGGCGAACCAGGGGAAGTGGCCGTTGGCTCGCCCGCCAACCGCTCTTCGGGAACAGTCTCGAGAAAACGCAATCTCCCGTGACTGTCGAAGGCGGCAAAGAGCTCCCCGGCGATTTCTCGTGGAGGCCTCGTCGGACTCACCCGGCCCGAGGTTCGCTCGGCCACCAGCTCCGATGGCGCCGCCCGCAGCCAGAACTCGATCAGCGAGATCTCGCCCGTCGACATCGCTTCAAGTTCCTGCGGCGTCGCGCCATCTCGATTGACCTCGCGCAACACAGAATGGTGCCAGGTACGGTGGTAGTGATGTTACTAACACCTTCCCCTGTCTCCCCATGTATGGAATCTGTTCCCTGAGGTACTCGTCATCATCTACGAGCTTCGACAGATATCTTGCTGACCTGGTGAAACACGGTGGTTTATGCATGTGATAAATCCCACCTGGCACGAGGATTCTCGCTCGACGTCCCATCCCCCGTCTCCACCATTTCCGGCGAAGACATCACGACACCGCTACCCGCCCTCCCCCGCCCTCGAAACGGCCTGAGTGTTGTCGAAAGGTCAGAAGTGAGTGTCTGGTTCCTTTACGAGCGAGGCGGTTATGTCCGTGGTAGATCCCGCCCTCCACGAATACCCTCGGCCGTCTCGGGATTGCGCCTCCCCGGCCAGCCTGTTGGGCCTGGCACCTGAGATGTAGAGAAATCAGATAGAATGGCGTGACAACATCTTCGATGATTGCGGTGCGAAGGAGAGCGATGACGATGGCCGGTCGGAAGGAAGAGATTGAAAGTAACGAATATGTACGCCGCATGGAGTTTGAGTCCGAGCAGTTCGAGGAAGAGCTGATCGAGCAATCGAAGGATGGGCTGTTTCGCGCACCAGAAGCGTGGACCCTGGTCGAGGCAGTGATCTCAAGTCGAATAGAGAGAGCGACCGGGCACCGATCTGCAGTAGATCTAATAATATCCGAACTAAACTGGCGAGAGAGGCCCAATTTCTTGAGTCTCGGTGCGGGTACTTGCGTAATCGAACTGGAACATATCCTCCCTCGATTAGATGATCCCGAATCCTGCACACTCGAGTGTATCGACGTCAATGAGAACCTAATGAACCTCGGCAAAAAGATGGCTGAAGAAAAGCACCTGAATTTAGTGAACACCCGGGCAGATATCAATCAGCTCAAGCTCGAGCCTGAAAGCTACGACCTGATTCTCTGTTGGGCCAGTTTGCACCACTTTGTCGAGCTTGATCATATTGCCTCGGAGATCAATCGAGGCCTGAAACCGGATGGTCTGTTTATCACTATGGACATTTGCTCTCGCAACGGGTTTCTTCTCTGGCCAGAAACTAAGGAGGTGGTCAAGGAGCTCTGGGACAAGCTCCCGGAGAAATATCATCACTCTCACACCTACGGTGTTTATCCGGGAGAGAAGACCCGCCAGTTCGGCGAGTTTCCCGATTTCGACATGTCTGCCGGCGGTTTCGAGTGTATTCGCTCCGAGGATATCCTCCCGGCACTTGAAAAGAACCTGATACAGCAGGTCTTCATACCCGCAACTGCATTTGTGCGTCGCTTCTTTGATGCCATGTTCGGGCCGAACTTCGATCTCTCAAATCCTTTTGATTTGGAATTTTTTGTAAATGCCATCTGCAGGGACGAGGTGGCGATCGCAACCGGTGAGCTCAAGCCGGAGACCTTCTTCGGCGTCTACTCGAAGCGTTGATCTTCGAGGGTGCCCCCTTCGAGTAAATCACCGTCTCCGTTGATGCACTGTCGCGAGCGGCGCTCGTTTCCAACAAGCCGGAAGGAATTGGCGTTTCCTTTGGTTTAGCTCCAGCCGAACACCGTGGTTGGGGCCTTTTTGCCCCGTCCTCGCCCCACCCCGGCTTGTGCCGGGGGATTTGGTGTGTCCGACCTTATGGATGGAAGCCAAAAGCCTGAATGACGTTTGTGACCGGCTGAGGCGAAAGGGCTTCGACGGACTGTGCAGGATGGTTTGGAGCCACCTACCGCACCTTGAAAAGCCGGTCCGCTCGGCTCTTTTGATGACAAGGCGAGTGACCTGGCTGCTCCTGCCTCTAAACTCAATGCGCCCCGAGGAAGAGACCCGGTTCGCCACCGCCCATCCGGTACCTACTCTTGTTTTGTTCATCGGCACTTCCGAAGCCCGGTGCGGAATTGATGTTTGCGGCGGCCAGCCTATAAGGGCTGGCACGTTTTGAACCATGCACACCGCGCTGCGGTACACCTAGCCTGAAGGTGGATACTCCTTACCTGTTTTTTTCCACGATTTATCCAGCCAGCTAAATCCTTCGACTACAAACTCAGTCATCGTGCTTCTGTAAGGCCCGGTATAGGGAGGGCTGTTGCTCAAGGTACTAAAGTGGACGAAGCGTTTTCGAGGTTGGTTTGCCTTCAACTCAAACATCGATTCACCAAAAAACGAATCTGCATCGAAACCGAGCTCAGACACTACTGTCTTGGGAATATCCGCCAAGGCCACCGGAGCATCGTTTGTTGACATTTTACCAGTTGCATCTATTCTTTTTATCAATATAAGAGGCAATACTGCTCCTTTGGACTCTGGTAACGAGCTAGCCGGAAAAATCCCATTTTCACCGTATATTTTGGTAATGTGGCTGGGGATTTTGACCTCCGCGAGACCACCCCACAAACCGTGATCTGCTGTGATGATGATCAGGCTATCATCAAAAATGCCCAATTCCCGATAGCTGTCAAGTATCAAGTCAATGAGCTTGATTATGCCAAGCGAAAGGTCTATTAAGGACTCGCGACCGCCTTCCGGTTCAACATACTCCAGGTTGCGGTTCATCCGGATCGGTAGATGGATACCAGACATGTGATTGAACTTGAATGCAGGTTTCTCATATCCGATGCGTGCGTAGTTCACGAACTTATTGGTCAGCCTGAGATCGAAAAGCTTACTCAGGCTGTCTTGCGAGGAAATATGTATCGGCGGCCTTTGTCTGAGATCCACGTAAAGGGGATCGGTATAATTCTCGGATTTCACCGTATCGACTTCCCGGTCCGGCACAAAATCTGACGAAGAAAACCAGCGCGAAAGGAGCCAAAGCTGATTGTTGTATACCAGTTTTCTGACAAAATGAGGTACATAACAAAACAGGGCAAAATCCAAATTTTTCAACACATCCTGCGAGTTGTAAATAGATTCCGACCTCAAGACAACATTATCAACAACCGCTGGATCAAAATACATCCCCAATTTTTGCTCATAAACCTCTGATCTATAGCCGCGTTCCTTGAGATATTTGGGGAGCGAAGACTCACCAAGATAGGCATCACGAAGGTAATCCCACATTGGTTGCGAATTGTCAAAATATGTGCCAGTAAGAATGTTGGGGACAGAGGGAAAGGATTCTCTGAAAGCGCTCACCGCGTTCCGAAAATACACGAAACCGTCAAATACCTCCGAAACGCCCGAATCTCGATCAATTACCTCCTGAAAAACATCAGTTTGGAAGGCGTCAACCACGATGATGAAAACATTTTTCTGACTGGAATATACGAATCTACTGCGCGAGTCGTCGGCCCTGTAGCGTTCCACAAATACTTGGCCGGCGAACTCGTAATACGTGCCTATGGTTTGAATCAGAAGTAGTGCAATACTTGCAGTGATGACATGTTTTTTAGTAAACCAAAATTCATGACGTATAGCTAGCAATAATCCAAGTAGCCAAATGCTGCTATCGAAAACTCCGAAATACCACATTCCTTTCCAATCGATTTCACGACCATCCATTGGACCGTAATCCCAGACAAAAAAGTTTCCCTGTAGCCAAAGTAGGAGGCTAAACATGAAGATTATGCTGAGCCCAAGACGGTAGGCTTGCCCTTTCAGAAGAACTAGCAGAATCACAAGGGAGATCAAGCAGAAAATAAAGGCGGGAAATAGCGCTTTCAACAATTCACCGCTGGTAAAGGCAAACTCAAGCTGGTTGGTGGTTTGTACATGTAGGGGTGCAATGAGTACAGCAGTACCGGAAAATAGTAGTGAAACCAAGCATATTTCAATCGCCTGTCTCCACCTGAACCTGAACCGCCTATTCTCCATTTTATGAAGGGTACCAGGTCCGAGGATCTAATGGGTGCTAGTAGAGGTGCCAGTTACGGGGGCATTTAAACGAGAACGGAGAAGTGTGTTGTGAGGTTGTGATCAGTGGCACCCATAATCGGATCGTCTCCTGGTGGTAACCCACCGGTGACGCGATCACAGGATAGGAAGTGTTCGAGAATGCAGGTTCTCGTGACGTACTACTCGCGGACCGGAACCACCAAGAAGCTGGCGGAGCATGTCGGCCGGGGTGTCAGGCAGGTGCCGGGTGTCGACTGCCCGCTCAAGCCGTGTGCCGAGGTGACTCGCCACCATTCGCCTCGAGGAGACGCGGCAGGAGCTGGAGAACCTGCTCGGCAACGCCTGGAAGTACACCCGTGCGGCCGAAGACCCGCGGATCGAGTTCGGATCGGTCGCCGGCGGAGACGGCGGCGCCACCGTCTTCCGGGTTCGCGACAACGGCGTCGGGTTCGACATGGCACACGCCGAGAATCTCTTCACGCCGTTCAGGCGACTCCACCACGACCACGAGTTCGAGGGCACGGGGATCGGGCTGGCCACCGTCCTGCGGGCGGTTTCACGCCACCAGAACATAGTCTGGGCCGAAGCCAGGGTCGTTTTCGACCCGAGGGGCGCGGAGGCGTACGTGACAGTACGTCGAG
>CBDTWX010000416.1:0-5264 GCA_965364305.1 uncultured Thermoanaerobaculia bacterium | reverse complement strand
GGACGCCGTGATTCGCCGTCCGTAGTAGACGCCTGGTGAGAAGTACGGGCTAGTTGCCAGTTCGACGGTCTCACCTGATACCGGTACACCTCAGCCCGTGCCGACGTCGAGCTATCAGGTCTTCCGCATCCTGCATCACTGGAACACCACCGAGGTCGTCATCGCCAGCCAGAAAGAGGTCTTCAATATCGACCCGTTGACACCGTCCGTCACCCCATCTGGTACGCCTTGGTCCTATTTCGGCGGCCGATCGAACGGTCTAGAACCCGAGCTTGTTCGTGATGTCCTCCGGTATGGCAGCTTTGTTCACCAGAATCGCGGTGGTCTTGAGTCGCACGAAGGCCTGCGACATGTACATATAACCGGCATTCTCGCGATCGAGTCCTCCGGAGTTCTTGGTGAGATAGAACCTGGTCCCCTCCTGGTCGCGAGCCAGACCGACGATGTGCATCAGGTGGTCGTCGGTGGTGCTGAAGTTTTCGAGCGTCTTCTGGCGGTCCTCCTGGGTGATTACCTTCTCCTTGACCGGACCGGTAAAGACCTTTTCGAGCTCTTGCTCCTCGTGCGGCCGGTCTTCCCAAGCGATTTCCGGGACGACCGCGTAACCGAGCTCTTTCGAGCTGAACTCCTTCTCGCTGACGTCTCCGTCCCAGACCACCGAGTGCCCGTTCTCGAGGGCGTGTTCGATGGTCCTTTCGAGGTCATCGATGGGTAGGTTGTAGTACCTGCTGTTGTAGTCCCAGTTGTCCGGAAGCTCGAGACGACACTGCGTGTAGTACTCGTGATGCGAGTACGAGGTGAGCTCCACGTAGTCGTCCGGGTCGATTTCCAGCACCTTTTCGTTGAAGCTCTTCGGAGTGTACTCCTCGCCGTCAAAGGTGAACGCCTCGGGCTTCCGGCCGAGGTACACATCGAGGACCGCTTCGAGGGCGTCTGGCCAGCGGGGGGTGACTCGTGTGCCTTTCCGTTTGAGAACGGCGTCCATCATGGCCGTGAGGACCGAGACCATCTCTCCGTGGTTGTGGCGGCTCTCCTCGATCTCCATCCCGGAGTAGGCGCTTTCAGGAGCGAGACCGTAGCGTCTGACGCAGTTCATCACATCGTGCGCCTGCCCACCCTGGGAGAAATTAGCTTTCCCGTGCAGACGAATGAAATTGTCGGCCTTGTACGGGTACGTGTTGCGGACCACGAACATTTCCGACAGGTCGAACTCGCCCTTTCCGGTGCGCAACAGCTCGGACTCGAGAAATGAAATCGTGGCGAAACACCAGCACGTCCCGGTCCGGTACTGGTTCTTCACCGGTGTCCGGTCGACCTCGACCTCGACAGTGAACTCATACGCCGCCGACGGGTCTTTGGTGTCGTCGTTCTCTTCTTCTTCCGCCGGTGTTGCCGCGGGGAACACGAGCATCGCTGCCAACAGAGCCACAAACAGGAAAGCCTTGTTTCGCATTTTTCCCCCGATGGTACGGATTGCCGGTGGCGAGGCCGAACCGACGCGGCGAGCGTAGCAGATACCGTTGCGGGTCGGACCCAATCGGATCCTCAGGTGCGCAGGTCCACAGTCGTGACTTGGTGGCCACAAAGCTACAGACCAATTGTCTCGGCCCGTGTGAACTGCCGAAACAAGGGTTCCACTGGCGTGATACTTTGGATATGGGTGGTTGGAAGCTCCGACCCGTTACAGCTCTGGACGTTGTTGTCGCGGAAACGAACGAGGAATTGACTGGAGGTCTGACGATGTCGACTCCTCACACGTGCGAAGGGTGCGAGAAGGAGCTCCAGGTCCCTCCCCGCTACCACGACAAGGACCTGAAGTGTCCGCAATGCGGCCACCCGTTCCGGATCGCGGGACCAGCAGATGTCGTAGTGCCCAACGCTGACGATCGTGCGGAGCTGCTCAAACGCGGCTACAGGGACCTCGAGGAAGACGACTGGGTTCCGACCCGCCCGCTGACCGACCTCCTCGTCTCGCCGAGCCGGTACTTCGAGGACTTCGTTAATTTCGCCAACTATCCGGTATGGCCGGCTCGAATCGGCTATCTCGCATCAGCGATGCTTTCTGCGGTGCCGACCCTTGCCTACTACGTCCCCCTCTCGACCCCGAGGGTCGTGGTCTATGCGGCGGTGCAGGCCATCCCCGGTGCGGCACTGACGGCCGTGCTTTTCGGCATCATCATCGCGCACGTCGGCGCCCGGATGATGGGCGGACGGGGCTCCCTCAGTCACACCGTCGGCGGCATCGGATTGGCGCTGTTCTGGCCGTCGGTGATCGGCCTTGGTCTGACGATGCTGGGCCTCCTGTCCGACGGCGTCCGACCGCAGCTTCCGACGTCACAGATCGATATCCTCAGGGGCCTCGAAAACGGACCGGCGCTGTCCCCCTATCTCTTTCCAATGGTGATCCTCCAGTTGGTCGCCGGCCTCTGGGCGTTCGTACTGGAGATCATAGCCGTGTCCAGAATCCACCGCATCTCACTGTTCCGGGCTCTGGTCGCGCTGGTGTGGCTCACTCTTCTCATCGCCGCTTTCGTAGGGCTCGCCTTCGTGCTCCCCGAGTACCTCGCACGGCGGATCGCCTGAGATGCTGCGGTTTCGGATCCCGGCCGAACGAACCGACGAATAGACAGAACCGCGCTGCAAAAACCGCGCGGCGAGGAGGCAGAGTGCGGCCTTGGCGCCGTCGGCCGCCATCAACCCGAAAAACGCGGCGCTGAGGTTCCTGAGCTCGAACGCTCCGATGACGATCGAGTGGATCGCGACCCCGAAGCGAAGCGCGGCGAGACCGGCCCACATCGCGGCTCCTTTTGGCAACCAGTAACGCCAGTAGTCACGGTTTTCGCCAGGACGACCGAGCAGCTCGATAACGCCCTTGATCATGATGTAGGCCGCCAAAACCGCGGTCAGTGCATCGCACCAGGCGGTCAACCATGTAGCGGAGCTGAGCGGGTAGACTACGGGCGAAAAACGCCGAGAGGGACCCGTGATCAGGGTGGACGCGCGATGGAGCTGTGTGATGATGACGACCAGCACCGTCACCTGAAAGAGGCGCTCGCCGACGAGATCCGGCCATCCCGGCGAGGATGCGAGCTTCCGCAAAGCCCAGCGAGTTGACGATGTCAGGCTACCGGCGCAGCGTAGGACCGCGCGCGTCAGCGGTGAACCCGGTTGGGACGCGGTCGATGTCCTCAGCTCGGCCGATGGCGCGACGAGCGGCTCCGGGTGTCGTCCCAATCTGGTGGCCAACCTGGACCTTCCGAACGGATTGCGGCTGGAGCGCACCACCACGACCAGGAGCAGGATGAGCAGCGCATGGACCAAGAGCTGCGAGTAGAAGACGGTTCGCAGCGGCCCGTTCAACATTCCGAGATTGGCCACGACGGTCACCGTCGACGACGTCACGAGGATGAACAGGGCCGTGATCGAAGCGGCGAATGGCTGCCATCTGGACCACATCCAGAGCGCCACGAGGATGAGCGCCTCGATCCAACCCACGACCAGGAGCTCGACCGGAATCATCTTGCGATAGTCCGGCACCTGGTAGATCACCGACCCGGCGACGGCCGAAACGACGGCGAGCGTCATCAGCAAGCCGAGAAACCACAGCGCACACCCCGAGCGCCGCTGCAACGCCAGGGTGGCTTGACTGAGCTCGACGCCGACTCCGAGAATCGCCCCGTCCTCGGCATGGAACAGGTTCGGGCCGGTCCAGTCCGGCGGCAATGCGTGCCCGCACGCCTCGCAAAAACGTCCACCCGTGGAATACGGTGCACCGCAGTGTGCACAGCGGTTCCGAGGTCGAGTCGGCTCCATCAGTTTTCACCAACCGCTCTATGACATGCAGCAGTCGATCTGCCGTCACGGTAGAATGCTCTCAGAGATGCACGACGACGACAAGCCGAAAGAAGGCGCTGCTCGTGGCAGACAGGCCACAAGGTTCTGCAGCTTTTGCGGCGCTCCATGGCCTCCCGGAGCCCCACGCTGTCCAACATGCGACCCCAGAAAGCAGCTCCCGACCGCTCGTCCCCACCTCAGCGCCGCCTCCAGTAGCAGCTCGAACAGCGAAATCGGCCACGGTGTGGCCGAGGCTGCCCTGCTGTACAGCCTGCTTCTCGCTGCGTCAATCGGGTCGGCGCTGCTGACCCTCCACGGAGTCAGCGAGCTCAACCGCGTGTTGCTGGCTTACTTCCTGATGGCACCCGCGGTTCTGATCATGGCGATGGGATCTGGCGACGTTCTCACGGGCGCGATTCGCGCCCGACTCCGGCTCACTTCCGTGCCGCTGACCGTCGCCGCCGTAGTCTGCACGCTGGCGGTGGCGATGACCAGCCACGCCGTTCTTTCGCAGATCATCACTGAGAAGCGATCGACGCTGATCGAGGCCCTCGGAATGGGTGGTCAATCCTGGCCCGTTCAGCTGCTCGTGGTCGCCGCTCTTCCTGCCGTTCTCGAGGAGATCTCCTTTCGCGGCATGATCCTCCCCTACCTGTCGAATCGCATGCCAGCCGCGGCGGCGCTGGTCGTTTCGGCCGCCGCATTTGCCGCCCTCCATCTCAATATCGTGTCGTTCCCGTTCCTCCTCTGCATGGGTCTCGTGCTGGGGTGGTTGCGAATCGCGACCGGCTCTCTGGTGCCACCCATCGTGGCCCACTTCCTCCACAACTCGGTGGTCTGGGCGCTCGAGGCCACGACATGAGGATGGTCGAGCACGTGCTCGTCACTGACCGCACTTGGCCGGAGGTGCGTGCCACTCTCACCGCGCTCCTGGCGCCGATGGGTCTCCGCCTTGCCTGCACCTGCCTTAGCTGCGGCGGCGGCGACGAACCGGCGCAGCTGGAGCGACTGGACGCCACCTGCCCCGACTGCCGGCAGCCTCGCAAGATCACCTTCTCGACCGGCAACATTTCGATCAGCCGCACAAAGGCAGGCCTGAGCAACACCCTGTGGTTCACTCTCCAGTATCAGCGGGGCCGGGTTGAGCTGGCGGCTGCGATCGAACCGCCCAGCTACTCGAGGAAAGAGCTCGACGACCTCCTCGTCTACGTCGCCGAAGCCGTGGAAGCCGTCCTCGCGCGCGGCGCCGACGTGCGGCAGACTCTCCTCGGCTGGTGGCAGCTCGAGCATGTGCAAACCTCACGAAAATAGCGCCTCTTCTGCGACGGCGCCAACCCGGGCCAGACCTCGTTACGGAGGCGCCTCGTGTGCTCTCCTGGGGTGAGACGACGCTCTCACAAAACAACGTCATCGGAGCGGCGTCAACATCG
>CBDTWX010000415.1:0-5280 GCA_965364305.1 uncultured Thermoanaerobaculia bacterium | reverse complement strand
GGGCCACCTCGACGTCGGAAGCGCATTTCATACCGGTGTCAGTCTGCGTGCTCCGGAGCCTCGTTCGGCCTCCTCGTGAGCGCCGAAACACCCAGGGCTGCGCTGGCGGCAAAGAAGAACGCCGGCACGAGCTCGTAGAGATTGTCGAGGCCCCACCGCTGGACCAGCCACCAGCCGAGGACGGTCAGACCGACAGCGGTCACTACCGCCACCCGTTCGCCACCCTCGAAGGCCTTCGAAAGCTGACCGATGAGGAGGATTGCCGCGCCCGCAAGCAGCGCCAACCACCAGACGCGGCGGAAGCCCTCCGGGTTGGCGACTGCATCGCGTCCCAGCTTCCATGCGATGGTTACCCCGGCCCCGGTGAGCATCGCCGCCAGAGCGCCGTGACGGTTGACGCCTCGTCGAGCCAGGGCGAGCAGGACGAGCGGCGCAAAGGCGGCGCCGAGGCCGGACCAGGCGAAGAGGACGAACCAGAAGACCAGCCGGACCTCGCTGAGTGCGACCAGAATGCCGATGACCCCGACGATCGCCACCGTCCAGCGGCCGAGAATCAGGCTTCGGCGGTCGTCGCGAGCTTTCCGGAGTGTCTCCTCGACAACGTCGTAGGAGACCGCCGACGCCGCGACCAGCAGCTGCGACGAGACGGTCGAGAGGATGGCCGAGATCACCGCAGCGAGCAGGAGTCCGGCCAGCACCGGGTGGACGAGGGTCAGCGCCATGGCCATCAGCGCTTGCTCGCCGTCGGCGAGACCGGGAAGCATGACGCGTGCGACGAGACCTACGAGACCGGCGCCGTAGAAGACCGCCACGCCCCAGAGCATGGCGATGACCTGCAGGCGCTGGACCTCGCGGTCATCTCGAGTGGCCATGTAGCGGGTGATCACGTGCGGCATGCCCGGATATCCGAGACCGATCCCGAGCTGGCCGATGACGAAGCCCCACAGGGCGGGACCGATGCGGTCTCCCCCGGCGGTCAGAAAGTGCGGGCTGATCGATCCGAGACCCTGGACCAGCGCGTCGAACCCGCCGAGGCGGGCGACGGCGTAGAGCGGCAGGGCGATCAGGGCGCCGGCCACCAGCAGCCCCTGGAAGAGATCGGTCCACGCCACCGCTCGGAAGCCTCCCAGCGAGGTGACGAGGATGATCACCGCGGCGCCGATCACCACCCCGAGGATGTAGCCGCCCCGACCTTCGAGCCCGAGCGAGGACGAGAAGGCCTTGCCGGCGGCGGTCATCTGGGCCGCCACGTACCCCATCATGCAGATCAGGATGATGGTGGTCGCGGTGATGCGAAGTACATTTCTCGGGTCTCCCCAGCGGCGGGTGATGACATCGGTGAGGGTCACCGAGCCCTGGTCTTCGGACAATGGCCGAAGCCGTGGTGCGACCACGTAGAGGTTGACCAGATAACCGAGCAGACAGCCCGGGGCGTACCACAGCCCTGACACGCCGTGGGTGAAGGTCATACCGACCGCGCCGAGGGTGACCCAGCCCGACTCGGAGCTGGCGGTCGAGGAGATACCCGCGGCCCAGGCGCCCAGCGAGCGGCCGGCGAGGTGGAAGTCCTCGCCGCCGTGGGTCCTCTTGGCCGCCCGCCAGCCGATGACGATGAGGACCCCGAGGTAGAGAACCATGACCGTGGCGACGGTGGTCAGGGTGGAGGACGCGATCGGGGTCATTGTTCCTCTCCCCTCTTGCGGGAATCGAGGAGGCTCTCCGCCACCACGAAAATGACCAGTACAAGCGGAAAGCCCCACAGCAGAAGGTGCGCACCGAGGGTCAGCGAGTGCTCCTCCATCGTCGCCTCCTTTCAGCAGAGTGTACCCCGACCAACCATGACCGAATTCGGAATTCGGAATCAGGAATTAGCCCGTACTTCTCACCAGGTTTCGTGACGAGGGCGGCGAAGCGCAAGTATCCGTTGGGTTTGTCGTGAATCGGGCGACGCCGTCGTAGTTGCGCTACGTCAAGGAGCACGATGTGCGACAAGCACGACGGGACGCCGTGATTCGCCGTCCGTAGTAGACGCCTGGTGAGAAGTACGGGTTAGGAATTCCCGCCCGTCCTCCCCCTCACATGAGCCTTCGAACATGCAGGGTGGTTGGGGACTCAAAACTCAACACTAAAAACTAAAAACTAAAAACTAAAAACTAAAAACTGGATGGGTGGGACGTGCATCCTGCATCCAGACGGGTGGCTGGGTTACACTCCTCCGAAGCTCTTGGAGGACTGATGAGAAAGTTCGCATTCCAGATTGTCTCGACCACATTTTTCGTTCTTCTGGTGGCCGTGCAGGTGTCCGCCGAGAAACCGATTCACGTCCTGGTGTCAAACGATGACGGGATCGACTCGCCGGGTCTCGCAGCAATCGCTGGGGTGATCGCCGCCGACCCCGCTTATCGAGTGACGGTGGTGGCGCCAAAACACCAGCAGAGCGTCTCCGGACACGCGCTGGTGACCCGGCGCGAGGTCGAGGTCGCCGCGCACGCGCCGGTTGCAGGGTGCCCCGCCTGGTCGGTGGACGCCACCCCAGGCACGGTCGCCAGGGTTGCCTTCACCGCGCTGTTGGCGGACGATCCGCCGCAACTGGTGGTCTCCGGGATCAACCGCGGCGAGAATGACGGTCTCGGCGCATGGACCTCGGGGACCATTGCGGTCGCTCGTGAAGGAGCCTACGCCCGGGTGCCCGCAGTGGCGGTGTCGCTGCAGCTCAACTGGGACGACCCACAGCCGGACTTCGAAGCAGCGGCGCGTTGGGCCAAACCGGTCATCGACTCGATCCGTGAGGAGGGCCTGCCGGAGGGTGTCTACCTCAACCTCAACATCCCGGTCGATGTGAGCGCGATTCGAGGGTACCGGGTGGCCAGGATGGGTCTGGATCGCTCCGACGAGGCCCGGTATGTCCTGGCCAGGGCGGACTCCGACGGAACCCGCTGGTACGTCAGCCGCTGGCGTCCGCCGTCTAATCCGGCGCCGGGGAGCGACAGCCGCGCCCTCAACTCGGGCTGGGTGTCGATCACGCCGCTCGGCCTCGATCAGACGGCGGAAATCGCGTTTCCGATGCTTCAGCAGCTGGGGCTGCCGGAGCCGCGACCCGCCGAAACGAGGACACCCTGAATCGCCGGCCCGAAGGCGTCGTCTCAAGGGCGGCGGCTGTATTGGGTTTTTGGAAAGGGTCGCCGAGATTGACACCTGAGGTGCTTCGCCCTAGAGTGAGGGCCCCATTGCGCGGAGGGGCGGTGCTCTCAGAAGAGACTGCGACACCGTAGGAGGATCGATGGGACGTCGGATTACCCGGAAACAACTGAAGAAGGACGACGAGTTCGTCTCCGCTGCCGAGCTGATTTTTCGCTGGGTCGCCGATAACCTCCGGCCGCTGGTGGCCGGCATTGGTGCGGTTGGAGTCGTGGCGCTGCTCTGGTGGGCGGCAACCCTCTGGTCAGGGTCACGAACAGAGGATGCGTCGCTGCTCCTTCGCCAGGCGGTGGTGACGTTCGAGGGTGAAGCGGCAGCCGGATCGTTGGTGCCGGCGGGCGATGTGGAAGCGGCCGAGGCGCAGTTCCGTCAGGTCGTAGAAAGCTACGGGCGGTCGGACCAGGCAGACATGGCGCGCCTCTACCTGGCGCGAATCGCTCTCAGCCGAGGCGACACCGACGGGGCGCGCTCGAAGCTCGTCGAGTTGAGCGAGCGGCACTCGGACAACTTGATCGGCCGGCTCGCCACCTTCGATCTGATCAAACTGCGCATCGCGTCGGGGCAGGGTATCGAGGTGGCTGGGGAGCTCGAAACAATGGTTACCGGCCAGTCGAAGGCGCTGCCCCGCGACCTCGCTCTCTTCCAGCTGGGCGAGATCTACGCTGGGGAAGGTCAAACCGATCGCGCGCGCCAGTACTTCGAGCAGCTGGTTGAAGAGTTCCCGGAATCGCCCTATCTGGCGCCCGCGCGCCAGCGCATGACCGAGCTGGGTTAGGCGTTCAGCCGCCGGGTGGTGTATGACTTTTGTCGAGGCCATTGCCGCCAAACGCGATTCCGAGACTCTTGATCGTGAGCAGATAGCGGCCTTCGTGCACGGTGCGAGCGACGGCACTCTGCCGGTGGAGCAGCTGGCCGCCATGCTCATGGCGATATGCTGCCGCGGCCTGGATGCCCGGGAAACCAGCTGGCTGACCCAGCAGATGCTCCACTCGGGTGAGGTGTGGGACCTCGCATCCGATCGATCCGATGCGGTCGACAAGCACTCAACGGGGGGAGTCGGGGACACGGTCTCGCTGATTCTCGCACCGCTGCTGGTCGCTGTTGGCGTGCCGGTGGCGATGATGGCGGGTCGCGGACTCGGCCACTCCCAGGGGACCCTCGACAAGCTCGATGCAATTCCGGGCTGGGACTCGCGTCGAGACCGCCGTGAGACCCTGGCCCTCATCGACTCGTGCGGTGCGGCGATCATCGCCCAGACCGACGATGTGGCGCCCGCGGATCGTACCCTGTATGCGCTCCGCGACGTCACGGCGACGGTGCCCTCCCTGCCTCTGATCGTCAGTTCGATCATGTCGAAAAAGCTCGCCCTCGGCGCCTCAACTCTGATCCTCGATGTCAAATGGGGGAGCGGCGCCTTTCGAAAATCGGTCGAGGAGGCGCACGAGCTGGCGGTCGCCCTGCGCGGTGTGGCGCTCGAAGCCGGTGTCCGGTGCGAGGCGCTGATCACTGATATGAATCAGCCGTTGGGACCGGCGCTGGGAACGGCGTGCGAGGTGCGCGAGACTCTCGAGGTGCTCGGAGGCGGCGGCGGAGCCCGGCTTCGCGAGGCAACCCTTCGTTTGTGCCGCGAGACGCTGGTCCTCAATGGCTGGCGAGCCGACGAGGCCGAATCCGCTTTGACCAGGGCGTTGGACGACGGTTCGGCAATGAGGGCCTGGGAGCGGATGGTGATTTCCCACGGTGGAGACCCGAATCCGGAGCATCTGGCCCAGCCGCGTTCCACGGTCGAGATCGAGGCCGACCGCGATGGGTGTGTCGTTGCGTGTGACGGCGAAGAACTCGGACGGGTTGCGGCGGAGGTCGGGGCGGGCCGGCGGCGCGTGGACGAAGAGCTCGATCATGGCGCAGGAGTCCTGGTCGCCGCACGCATCGGCGATCGGGTGGATTCCGGTCAGCCCCTCGCAACCTTGCTGCTCGGTGAACGCGCGGTGGATCGGGAGAGGCTGGCGAAACGTATTCGAAGCGCCTTCACGATCGAAGACCGGACCGGGAGCGCCGAAGGGCTGGAAGCCGTCTTCATCC
>CBDTWX010000414.1:0-5287 GCA_965364305.1 uncultured Thermoanaerobaculia bacterium | reverse complement strand
GGGTGGTGGTTCGGGCGACGATGAAGGACAGGAGAATGCCGAGGCCGGCGCCGACCCCGGCGCCGATGGCGACACTGTTGAGCGCGGCACCGACGCCGGCGCCGATGCCCGCGCCAAAGGTCAGAAACATGCCGAAGTAGTGTCCCCACTCGAGGCGCTTCTTGTCCATCGAACCTCCCCGGCGGCGCAGAGCTCGCCTGGTGACTATACGGACGATGATGCGGTTTGATTCTTTAACGAATCGGGCACGGAGACGGAGACGGGCACGGAGACGAGGGCGGATCGAGCATCGAGCATCCAGGATCGAGAATCGGGTGGTGGGGAGGGCGGCATTTGTCACCTGAGGGTAAAACTTCGTCGATCGGCGCCAACGTCGCCGCGATTTGCCCTTACTATCACTCACCTGCGGCGTCGAGACGATGTCGCAGTCGATGATCAAGGAGAGTTGTGAAATGCGAGTTGTATTGCGAATCGTGATGATGATCCTGGTGGTTTCGGCGCCGGCCTTCGCCCAAGACGCCGAGCCGACCAGTCCATCGGGTGAGGATGTTGAAAAGACTGCTGAGGAGAAATTGGCCGAGGAGGGCCGGGTCTTCAAAGACCAAATCGTGGTCACGCCGGGTCGGCAGGAGCAGGCCTCCGGTGACGCTCCAGCTCCGATCACGGTCTTCGACCGCGAGGCCATCGAGAGGATCCAGCCGGAAAAGATGGCGGACCTGTTCAAGGCCATCCCCGGTGTCGAGATCGACGGAGAGGGTCCGTTCCGTGGTTTACCCGTCATCCGTGGCCTGAGCTCGAATCGGGTGCTGATCCTCGTTGACGGCCAGCGGCTCAACAACTCGCGTGAGTCGACCACCTTTGCCGGTATCCAGCCCGCGTTGGTCAACCTCTCCGAGGTGGAGCGCATCGAGGTGCTGAGGGGACCGGCCTCGGTCCAGTACGGTTCGGACGCGATCGGCGGCGTGGTCAATATCATTACCCGGCAGCCCAATCTCGGCGCACAGGACTTCCGGGTCAACGGTGATGTTGCGGTCGAGTACGGGGCGAACTCGGATTCACGGCTCGGCCGAGCCTCGGTCACCGGAACTGGGCGAGGCTTTTCCTTTTACGCGGGCGCGACCTACGAAAAGGTCGAGGACTACACCGCCGCCAAGGGCGCCCACGAGGACTCGAGGTACGCGGACTATGTTCGCGACGACGACTCGGTGCCGAACAGCGGCATGGAGCAGACCAACTTCAACGGCGGATTCAAGTTCCTGACCGGGCGCCAGGGCGTGCTTCGGATCGATGCCGAAGTCGTCCGCACCAAAGATGTGGGCTTTCCGGGATTTTCGCTGGATACCAATTTCATCGAGTTCACGTTCCCCAATTTCGATCGCGACAAGATCGGAGTGGCCTGGAACTCGGGGCCGGTGTGGGGTCTGTCCGACCTTTCGCTCAGCACGTATTACCAGAGCGTCAACAAGGAGAGCGCAAGCACCTTCGATTTCCCGGGGTTCTTTTCCGAGGATTTCACCAGGTCCGAGATCGACTCGCTCGGTTTCAACGCGCAGGCGATCGCCGATGTCGGCAATCACCGACTGACCTTCGGCCTCGACTTCTACGACGACAACGTGCAGGACACTGCTCTTTCGAACACGTGCTTCGGTTTCTTCTGTCTGCCCCCGAGCACCGAGGTTGCGGTGCCCAAGAGCGAGCAGATAGGTATCGGCGCTTACATCCAGGATGGATGGACCGTGAGTGATTCGGTGACGCTCCAGCTGGGGCTTCGTGGCGACAGCTTTAAGTTCGACAGCAAAGACGACCCGAACTTTTTTGGCGATCCGATCAACGAGACGGATTCAGCGGTGTCTGGAAACGTGGGGATCATCTGGAGCGTGACAGACCACGTCAACCTGAACGCACTCGTCGCACGCGGATTTCGCACTCCAAACCTCCAGGAACGGTCATTCTTCGGGCTCGCCACCAACGGCGAGGCGTATATCCTCCAGAATCCCGGCCTGACCTCGGAAAGCTCCTGGAACTACGAGATCGGGACCAAGGTGCGGTACGACCGCTACAGCGGAGGGCTGCATTTCTTCTACAACGACCTCTCGGATTTCATCACCCTCGAGTTCCTCCCTCTCAATCGCCCGGATTGCACCTCTCCTCCAGTTCCTCCGGGTGTCCCATGTGCTGAGTTCGCCAACATCGCCAAGGCCACCATCTGGGGCATCGAGTTCGACCTCGAAACGATCTTCGCCAACTGGTGGACGGCCTTTACCTCCATCGCCTACATGAAGGGCGACGACGAAACGAAAGGCGAACCGCTGTCGACGATCCCACCGCTCAAGGTCCTTCTCGGGCTTCGCTACCAGCGCAGCGCCTGGTGGACCGAGGCCAATCTCCGGTTCCTCGATCGACAGACCGATCTTCCGGAAAGCGATCCGTTCTTCGACACCGGTACCGTCGGTTTCACGGTCTACGATCTGCGCGGGGGCTACGACTTCGACTTCGGTCTCGGTTTCCTGGTCGCGCTCGAAAACATCACCGACAAGCTCTACAACGAGCCGTTCAACAATCGGCCAGAACCGGGCCGGAACTTCAGGGCGACGGTGCGGTATAGGTTTTAGTTGAATTCGGAATTCGGAATTCGGAATTCGGAATTCGGAATGCCCGCCCGCCCCCCCGGGCGGGTTTTTTTGGCTCGGGAAGAGGCCGACCGAAGGCGACAGCGATCTGCACCTCGCTACTCGGGTGGCTTCGGACGCCCAGTACGAGGTACGGAGCATGCGTTCGACAAAAACCACGTCGACCGCTACAGGGCTGTCGGTGATCAAATACTGCCCTTTGGACCACTCCATGTACGCGCTCGCTCCTTCGTCGAGGTCGTTTTCTCAGCCGAGCGCTTGCCTGTCACCGATTCGATGGCGATCCGCCACACTCGGGTGGTGGCCAAAGATGCCTCGCCCATCTCCCACTCCCGGCCGGAGTAGTGCTCCATGATCCGGTTGAGACCGTGGGCCTTTTGCTCTGAGGTCGTCAGCTCGGTGACGATGCCGTAACCGACAACGCTCTCGAAGGTGAACGTCCATTCGCAGGCGTCCTTCTCGTCGCTGTGCAGCCTGACGTTCGCCTCGAGCCCGAAGCAGACCCGGTTGTTGCGTTCGATAAAGTCGATCTTCTGTCCGGTCCTGGCGGTGTGAATGAAAAGCGCGTCACCGTCGTATCCGAAAGAGACTGGAATGACGTAGGGCTCGTTGTCTGCCGCGAATGCCAGGTGGCAAACGGTCGCCGCGCGAATGACAGCGTCAATCTCTTCGCGAGAGGCGATCTCCCTGTCCCGCCGTCTCATCAGTGCTCCTTGAAGGCGCGGGTTGCCGCGAACGACGGGATATGCCGCGACAACGCATCCTCGTCCGGTGTGTAGACATCCTCGTAAAAGCCGGTCAGCACCAGTCCGGCCTCGATCTGGCCGCCGATCTGGTCTTCGAGCGTGTGACCGAACTCGAAGGGCTCACCATCGGCGATGTACTGCGCCTGCTGTTCATCCGTGAGCTCTTCGAGATCCGAGTATGGGATGGTGTGCGCCACGCACAGGAGATCGGAACTGTACTCGAGATCGTCCTCGAAGAGGTATCTCAGCGGGTTGGTAAAGCCCGCGAGCAGACTGCCGCCGTCTCGGAGGACCCGGGCGGCTTCCGACCACACCGGGCGGATGTCCGGCACGAAGCAGTTCGAGACCGGGTGAACGATGAGATCGAAGCTCTGATCCGAAAAGACTCCGAGATCCGCCATGTCGCCCTCGATCGTTTCGAGCTCGAGCCCGTCGCGTTCGGCGACCTTTCGGTCCTGGTCGAGCTGCCGGGGCGAGTTGTCGAAGACCACGACGCGCGCGCCCGCGGCGGCGAGGATCGGCCCTTGCTGGCCCCCACCAGAGGCCAGGCACAAGACCTCGGCACCCTCGATCCGGGGGAACCACGAGCGTGGAACGGGTTTGCTGGGTGTGAGAACGATCTCCCACTCTCCGCGCCGTGCGGCCGCAACCTCGTCGCTCGAAACGGGAATCGTCCAGCGGTTCTTTTTCTCCACTAGCGAGTCCCAACCCGCACGGTTCAGTTGGCGGATGTCGACCATCTGGCCTCCAATCAATCCGTGGACAGGAAACCCTTGACATAGAGCACCGCCTGCCCGGCGATCAGCACACGGTCGCCCCGAAGGGTGCAATTGAGCACGCCTCCGCGCTCGGAGACCTGGTGCGCGACGAGTTGATTTTTCCCGAGGCGAGATGCCCAGAAGGGGGTCAGGGTGGAGTGTGCCGAGCCGGTCACCGGGTCCTCGGGGATACCCATCTGGGGGCCGAAGAAGCGCGAGACGAAATCCGCACCGTTTCCCGGTGCCGAGACGATGACGCCTTCGGCGTCGAGCGTTTCGAGCAACGCAAAATCGGGTTTCAGGTTGCGGATGTCCTGTTCGGACTCGAAGATCGCGAGGTAATCGCGTGCCAGGTATACCTCCTCCGGTGCACTGCCCAGACCCTCGATCAGCGCCTCGGGCGCTTCGATCGGTTCTCCAGGCCGCGCCGGGAAATCCATGACCAGGAAGTTGCCGTCCTTCAGGACGGTGAGCACACCGCTCTGGGTGTGGAATGTGACGATCTCTCCTTCGTGTCCCAAATGGTCGAAAACGACGTAGGCGCTGGCCAGAGTGGCGTGCCCGCAGAGATCGACCTCGATCGTCGGCGTAAACCACCGCAGCTCGAAGTGGTCCTCCCTGCGGACGAAGAAGGCTGTCTCGGAGAGCTTGTTCTCGGCCGCGATCCGCTGCATCAGCTCATCGTCGAGCCATTCTTCGAGGGGACACACCCCGGCGGGGTTGCCGTGAAAGACGGTATCGGTGAACGAATGGACGACATAGTAGGAGATCATAGTGCTAGTCTCCCAGCAGGTGTCGTTTCAGAAAATCCATCTGCAGCCGGTGAAAGTGAAGCGCATACTTCGAGCGCCGCACCCCGTGGCGGGTTCGCGGGTAGACGATGAGCTCGAACGCCTTGTCTGCCGCGGCCAGCTTGCCGATCAGCTGCAGCGAGTTCTGAAAATGGACGTTGTTGTCCATGGTCCCGTGGCCGAGCAACAGGGCGGCCTCGAGGTTCTCGGCATAGGTCAGGGGAGCCGAGACCACGTAGCCCTCGGGGTTGTCCTGCGGGGTATCCATATAGCGTTCGGTGTAGATGGAGTCGTAGAGGCTCCAGTCGGTGACCGGCGCATAGGCGATGCCCGCGCGGAAGACGCCGGGCGCCTTGAGGAGG
>CBDTWX010000413.1:0-5310 GCA_965364305.1 uncultured Thermoanaerobaculia bacterium | reverse complement strand
ACAAATGTATTGAAATTTATGGGGGTGTAGTTTTCGGATCGCTGCCAATAGAGGGTGACCACTATTTCTTCACCGGGGCGGGGTTTTGGGACGATGAGTTCATACCCGACCAACTCAAAAAGATCCGCCAGGTTGGCCTCAACAGCGTGCCTCTCCCCCGAGGGCGGCACCGTGGACCGCCGCAACCACCGGTTTCTTCGAGATGAAGATACGCTCCAACAGCGCGTTGCCATCCCTCGACATGTCGCTGATCTCAGCCTCGCCGAGACCCTCGATCAGCTCGAGATCGGCACCGGCGATGAACGTGTCGGGTTTGGCGGAAACCACGACCAAACCACGGACCGTCTCGTCATCGACGAGAGGCGCCACCTTTTCGTTGAACTCCTCGACCGCCGCCGGTGACAGCGTATTGACCGGCTTCTCGGAGTGATCCAGCCAGACGACCGCGACACCATCGTTTCGGCGCTCTACAGTGATCATGGGCATATTCGTTCTCCCCATAAAAACAGACGGCACGTTCTTTTTTCGGCCGTGGATTTCCCTTCATCGAATCGTCGACGAGAGGTGCGGTGCCGGTAGGAAATCCCCGGCCGAAAAAAGAAGAAGCGGAAGGCAATACAAGGCATCACGCTCGCTCCAGCACCAAACCAATTCCTATAGCGCCCGCGGCGCAGGCAGCGATCAAACCGTACCGCGCGCCTTCCGCCTCCAGACGGTGGCAGCAGTTGGTGATGAGTCGGGCGCCGGTCGCGCCGAAGGGGTGGCCGAGCGAAGCCGAGCCTCCCCAGGGGTTGAGCTGCTCGCGATCGATCTTTCCGACCGGTCTCTCTCGCCCCAACCGTTCGCGACAGAAGGTCTCGTCTTCGAGAACCTCGAGCACCGCCAGAACCTGGGCCGCGAATGCCTCGTGCAGCTCGACCACCTCTACCTGGTCGAGCTCCAGCCCGGCCGAGTCGAGGGCCAGCGGCACGGTCACCGCGGGACCCAGGAGGAGCTCTTCGAGGGGATCGAGGGCGGCCACCGCCGAGCCCTTGAGGACGGCGATGGGTTTCAACGCGAGCCGCTGTGCCGCCTCCTCGGACGCCAACAGGACCGCTGCGCCGCCGTCCGTCAGAAAGGAGGCGTTGCCGGCGGTGATGGTGCCGAATCTCCGATCGAAGGCCGGTCTCAGCGAGGCCAGCTTTTCCATCGTCGTATCACCGCGCACCCCGTTGTCGGTGCGCACAGCCTCGAAATGCGGCGGCGGAAATGCGGGGACTATCTGGCGTTCGAGACGCCCGGCGGCAGACGCGGCGGCGGCACGGAGATGGGACGCCATCGCGTATTCGTCCTGCGCCTCGCGGGTGATGCCGTAGCGCTTGGCCAATCGTTCGCAGTTCTCGCCCATGACCTCGCCGGTTGAAAACTCTGCCAGGGCAACCGGTTCGGGCAGCAGATCTCTCGGCCCGAGCCCCTTCAGCAACTTCAAATAGTCGCCTGGACCGCGCGCCTTCTGGGATGCGATGAGCCTCTTGCGAACGCTCCGGCGATAGCGGATCGGAGCGTCGGACAGTGTCTCGGCGCCGGCCGCAATCGCCACCTCGGCATCACCGCTCTGGATGGCTCGTGCGCAGTCGAGGAACGACTGCAACGACGACACGCAGGCGACCGAGCAGGTGTGGGCCGGGCAGCTGTCCGGGAGCTGGGTACCGAGAACTACCTCGCGGCCGAGATTGGAGGTCGCCGGGTCGGCGATCACCGTCCCCATGACCAGAAGATCGACAGCCTGTGGATCGATTCTTGTTGTGTGGAGAAGACCGGACACCGCCATCCGACCAAGGTCATAGCTCCGGAGATCGGCGAAGGCGGTTCCCGAACGGCAGAACGGTGTGCGGCAGCCGTCAATAACCACCACACGGCGCGATGGGCTCGCTGTAGCCATGGAGAGACTCCTCCGCACGGTGATACCAGAAACGGTCCACCTTGGCCAGCTCTACGTGCCGATGTCTCTCCGCCTGTTCGAATCAGGCTTAGCGGCAGGATCAGCGGCAAAAGACAGCGGCAGTGGGCAGGGGCCGCAATCAGCGGCGAGAATCCGCTCTGTGGCTGATCACGCATCTCGTATCCCGTCGCGGGTTGCTGCGCAGTGCTCAGGCCTCAAGCCCCAAGCCTCAGGCCTCGGGTGGGCGGGAATTCCGAATTCTTAATTCCTAATTCCGAATTCGGGCGGTTGGGTGGTCGGGCTTCCTCCTCTGCTAAGATCTCCGTCGCGTCGCGACCGATCGAGATTTCGGAAAACCGAGGAGGAGACCACCCATGCGAAGAGTCTTTCGTGTCACGATCCTGATCACGCTGCTGGCAACCGGGGTCGCCTTCTCGGCGGACGAGGACCCCTACCTCTGGTTGGAAGAGGTGGAAGGTGAAAAGGCCCTGGAGTGGGTCAAGGCGAGGAGCGCGGCCGACACTGCCGAAATCGAGGCCGTTCCAGAATTCGCCGGACTCCATGAGAAGCTGCTCGAGATCTACAACTCGAGCGAGCGGATCCCCACCCCCGGTATCCGTGGCGCGTGGATCTACAACTTCTGGCAGGACGCCGATCACGTGCGCGGCATCTGGCGCAGGACCTTCCTGTCGGAGTACGTCAAGGAGTCGCCGGCCTGGGAAACGGTGCTCGATATCGACAAGCTGGCCGCAGCCGAGGATGAGAACTGGGTGTGGAAAGGCGCTTCGTGCCTCGCTCCAGAGTATCGGCACTGTCTGATCACGCTGTCCCGCGGTGGAGGCGACGCATCGGTCCACCGCGAGTTCGATGCCACGGCCAAGGTGTTCGTCGAGGACGGTTTCTTTGTCCCCGAGGCCAAGGCCCGGGTCGCGTGGAGGGACGAAAACACCCTGTGGATCGGCACCGACTTCGGCGACGGCTCGCTCACCACCTCTGGCTATCCGAGATTCGTCAAGAAATGGAAGCGAGGTACTCCGCTTGCCCGAGCAGAGACCGTATTCGAGGGATCGGTGGATGACGTGGCCGTCGGCGCCTACAGCGATCACACACCCGAAGGCCGGTACGACATCGTCTACAAGACTCCGGAGTTCTTCCGCGGTTCGTACTACCTGGTCCTCGGCGAGCGGCTGGTCAAGCTCGATCTTCCCGATGATGTGAGCCTGCAGGGTTTTTTCAAGGACCGAATGCTGATCGCGTTGCGCTCTGATTGGCAGGTCGGTGGTACCACATATCCTCAGGACGCGCTGCTGGCAATCGGTGTCGACGCCTTTCTCAAGGGGGACCGGTCGTTCGAGACCCTCTTCGAGCCCTCCGAACGGGTCTCGTTGGGCAGTGTCTCCAGCACTCTCAACCACCTGCTGATGAGCACTCTTGATAACGTCCGCGGGCGGCTTTACCGCCTCACACCCGGCGAAAACGGTTGGACCAGTGAGGAGATCGAACTCCCTGGGCTGGGCACCGTCGGCATCGGCAGCAGCGGCGATTTCGACGATAGCTTCTTCTTCACCTACACAGATTTCCTGACCCCGTCGAGCCTCTACCTGGTGCGTGACGAGGAGCAACCGCAGAAAGTCAAGACCACTCCGGAGTACTTCGACACCGATGGAATGGCGGTCACACAGCACGAGGCCACGTCGGCGGACGGGACCAAGATCCCCTACTTCCTCTTCACCCCAAAGGGCTTTCAAGCCGACGGCACCAACCCGACCATGCTCTACGGTTACGGCGGTTTCGAGATCTCCATGAGACCCCGCTATTCGGCAACCACCGGCTTCGCCTGGGTCGAAAGGGGTGGTGTCTACGCCCTTGCCAACATTCGCGGCGGCGGTGAGTTCGGGCCCAAGTGGCACCAGGCCGCCATGCAGGAGAATCACCAACGGAACTTCGACGACTTCATCGCGGTTGCGGAAGATCTCATCGCGCGAAAGATCACCTCGACGGAACACCTGGGGATCGTCGGCGGCTCCCAGGGAGGGCTCCTGGTCGGTGGGACCTTCGTCCAACGACCCGAGCTCTTCAAGGCTGTTGTCTGCCAGGTGCCGCTCCTCGATATGAAGCGCTACAACAAGCTGCTCGCAGGGGCGAGCTGGATGGCCGAGTACGGCAACCCCGACACCGATGATTGGGAGTTCATGAAAACATGGTCGCCGTACCAGAACCTCGACCCAGACAAGGACTACCCAAAGGTCTTTTTCTACACATCGACTCGAGACGATCGGGTCCACCCCGGCCACGCGCGCAAGATGGTGGCGAAGATGACCGACATGAAGAAGCCGGTCTTTTATTACGAGAACACCGAGGGAGGGCACGGGGTTGCGGCCAACCTCAACCAACGCGCCTATATGTGGGCGCTGACCTACGCATATCTCTGGATGATGCTTCGCTGATCGGCCGATGGCCGATCAGAATTCGGAATGAGGAATTCGGAATGAGGAATTCCCACCCACCCTCCCGCGCCATACCAGGATCGGGCGGGTGAGTGCTTTCTTCAGGTGACGACGGCGATGCCGGCCCAGATGAGGCCTCCCACGATGACGAGCGGGACCAGAAGCACGAGTCCAAGAGCGAGGATCACCGGCCCGAGGACGACCAGGGCTATCACAAAGCCGATCACGAAGACCAACGCCTTGAGACCGAGCACGATCGGCAGCAGGGCAAGCTTGATGGTGAGCTTGAAGAGCCCCGCCAGCAGCATGATCATGCCGACCACGACGGCGCCGACGAAGAGTAACGTCAGCACGGCAAGTATCTCGAGCATTTCCCGATCCTCCTGTTCAAGACTACGCACATGTGTCACGAAAAGTTCCCCGCAATTCGCAGGGCGAATTGCAGGGCTACCTTCGCATGATTGAATCGAGAATCATCAAAAAGGCCGCCTGCTGCTCGGGCTCGGCCTTTTCGATGACAGCCAGACATCCGGAGTCGTCGAACTCTTCGTGCAGGCGATCTGCCGGGTGGCCGGAGGTGATAATGACTCGTTTGAGGTTGACGCCGGCTTCCCTTGCCGCCGCCAGGACCTCCTTGCCGTCCATCTCGGGCATCTCCCAGTCGAGCAACAGGAGGTGGATGTCGGGGGCCATTCCGAGGACAGCCTCTGCAGGATCGGTATAGGTCTCCACCGAGATCTTGTCACCGTATCGCTCCTCGAGCAGCCGCCGCCAGACGGCACATTGGAGCTTCGAGTCATCAACCACCAGCACACGACGTATTGAAGTCGAGGGCATCCTGAGAAGACTACTCCTGCTCCGCGGTTTTCACCAGGGTTTCAGGGTGGGATGCTGGATGCGAAGTGAGGCTCGGGTGCGTTGAGGCGCGCGAAGGGGCATCGA
>CBDTWX010000412.1:0-5314 GCA_965364305.1 uncultured Thermoanaerobaculia bacterium | reverse complement strand
CCGCCGCGCTCAGCGTCGACTTTCCCGAGCGGCTCGGTCCGACCACGAGCAGCTGCGCACCTCCGATTGCCAGCGCGGCGGCATGGTTGACCACATACCCACTCATCGCCAGCGCATGGATCAGCGCCGCCTCGAGAAGCGTCGTGGCGACAAAGGCGTCGGCCGAAGCGCCCGCGTAAGACCATTCCAGCGCCGCCATCGCCCGCCCGGGCGCGAGACGGACGCGGCCCCCCGGCATCACGATGAGGTCCTCTCCACCCAGACGCAGGTGACGGTATCCGGGGCGGCGCTGGCGCGGCGCAGAAGTTGCGGGCGAGCCCCACCAACTTCAGCCACAACCCGGTAGGCCGAATCGCCGACTCGGCCCTCAGAGACTCGCGCCATGAACATCCCGAGCCCACGCGAGACGTTCTCGTCAAGCCCCTCGAGAACAACAGTGTCCGGAAACGCCTCGAATATGAGGAGATCGGTCTTCGCCACGCTCAGGATCTTACAGGTTCGGGAAGGTGAAGAGGAGTTCTCCTCCCCACCCGCCGGGCTTGTCCTGAGCGAGGCGAACGGATCTCGCGTCGCCGGGTTCCTCCCAGAGAAAAGATCTGTAACGAATTTTCTTTATGCTATTTCAGGAATCCGACAGAAACGGCGTGGGGTGGGCTCGAGCCCACGTTTGTCGCCCCACCGGCCCGTTGGCGGGCGAGGACGCCCGCCCTACAATTCGATCCTTTTTTGTGGCGCGGGCGTCCCGCCCGCGAGTCGGCGACCCACCGGTCCAGCTCCCTGCCCCCTACGCGCCCAACAACAGCCAGGTATCCCGCTAATGAGCCGCTCGACTACATTGGTAAATCTCGGCGATAAATGTCGACGAAAGGCACGAATGTTGACCGGGTCTTCCACGCCAAAGGGAAGAAAGAAAGACGGCATCACACGCATCGGTGCACAGCACTTTGTCCACACCCGAAATCGCTGACATCAAACATTTTGTCGGCATTGAGATTGACATTTTACTCATCGACTTGATAAGATCTCACCGGTACAACAAACCGTGATGCCAGCTTGAGATTCGGAGGTTACCTCGCTATGAAATCTCGCATAATTTTCGCGGTCGTTTTTCTTCTGGTTTTGATTCCCGCATCGAATGTCATGGGACAGTGCATGTACACCAGAACGTTTACCAGCGGTTTTAGTCCAGGCTACCACACCGCAGGGATAACCTTCCTCACCGGTAGCGACCTGCCGAACAATTGCATGTTGACCGTATCGAACGGACCCTCCATGGGCTGTTCAATCTTATTCACTGCCCCAGGTAGTTTCAACTGCCCACCGACTGTCGCAACTGATTGCGTGGTGCTGGTTGGATTCGTGAGCACCCCGATCGCATCGGCCCCTCGCACCTGCCAGTGGACATGCAGTTGTGGGGCAGGGGTCGAGACATTCAGGATCGACAACTCCCACGGATTGCCGGTCGAGCTCATGGAGTTCAGCGTCGAAGGCACTGGTGAATCCGACCGGAAATAACCTCCCGGCCGCGCGATAAGTCGATCTGCATCTTGCCCGGCTGCGCCGCAACAGGCCAGGCCGCTAGCCCAGCATGGGCCTCAACCCCCAAAAAGACGGCGAGAAAGCGAGCGAGATATCCCTTTGCGTTGTAAGCGTTGGGTGGGTGGGCATTCCTCATTGCCCATTCCCAACTCATGATTGACAGACGAGTTCGGTCCTGCCGCCGGTTCGGCTGTAACGGATCGAAATCCTGTCTCCCGGTTCGACATCCCTGCCGTCGACGACGCACCACACCGGGCTGGGCCAATGGTTTGTCGCAGAGACTTGTGCGGGATGCGTCGAAAGAGTCACACCCCCACCCAGACCGAGCTCGAAGAACACGACCACGCCGTTGAGCTTCCCGCGAGCCGATGCTTCGGTGGTAACAGAGTTCTCAATCTCCGCGGAGTCGACGGTGGCGAAGTCGATTTCTGCAACGACAACCGGCGGAGCGAGCGCGGGCCAATCTCGAGTCTCCTGAGCCTTGATGTGGAAACGATCCCAACGATCTCGATCGACCCGCGACAGACTTCGAAACTCCTCGCCCCACAACCGGGCCCATCTCTCAACCGTTTTTTCGGTAAAGCGGTGCCGGTCAAGCTGGTCCCCCGGAATCGTCACCGGCATGCCCAGTACCCTCAGCCGCTTGGGAATCAATCGTGCATCGGGTGCCAACAGGCGCCGTCTGGCATCCATCGTCAGCTCGAGGATATCCTCTCCGAATGGATCTCCACCGATGATCTCGGTGACCAACAGGTCAGCGCGCTCGGGGAGCGTGACCGAGGTCGACCACTCTTGAATCGGTTGGACAACACCGTTCTTGATGTACTCACGGCAGAGTTCGCGAATCAAGCGCACGTCGCCGGACACCTCGACAGCGTACACCGTTCGAGCCCCGGCCCGTGCCGCCGCCAATGTGAGCACGCCCGTGCCGGCGCCGAGGTCGAGCACGACATCCCCGGGCCGAACAACGGCGCTGATCGCATCGAGATAGCGTCCGGTTCGATCGACATCGTCGAGCATCTCGATGTGGGTCGAGTTTGCGAAGAAACCGCGTTTTTTCCCGTCGTCGTGAGGGGTTTGATCGGTCTGAAGTACCCCGTCCTTTGCCAGCGCGTTGACGAGAAGCAGCATTTCCTGCAGCTCGGCCTGGCCGTTGGCTCGTTGCGACAGAATCTGGAAGGCCTCCACGTACTCCCTTTGGTGAGCAAACAGCTCGAGAATCAGCGGGCCGAATCGGCCAGTTGACTTCCAACCGCGGGCGCTCTTGAACTGGAGGTCACCTTCGGCCCCGAGACGCGCGGCGAGGCTGCGGTCGATGCGCAGAAAGGGCCCCCGGCGTGCCCCGCTTGTACCAGCCTGATCGCCTGTGTCGGAAGACTCGGCTTTGGCCTTTTTCCCCACGCCAAAAACCATATTCGATCTTCTCGCTGAATAGCAACAGAAAAGCCCCCTACGAGAGGGGGCAGGAGTGACTGAAAAATAAACGGCTGATCTTCAGGTTTGACGTTGTCTCGAGACTCCCGAATCAGTAGCTCGCGTTGGCGTCCCGCCCTGGACCACTCTCGTGAGATCGACACGAGTGACTTTGGGCGGAAGGTACGGTCTCTTCGATATCTGGCGCGCTTCGTCGCTCTCCTCGCGACGTGCCTTGAAGTGCCCGCTCGACATTTCACCCCACATCATGGGTCCTCCGCGTACCTATAGTCACAACATAACACATATTTACGAGACTTCAATAGCTTTAGATTTTTTCCAGGCGCTATTTATTGCATTCTGTCATCGCCTTTCCAGATCTGTCATCAAAAGTTGAAGCGGAAAAACCATCTCCGTTTCAAAGCCGTTGGCGATTTCCCTCAGCCTTGCCTCGAGGGTTTCGCTGCCTTCAACACGCGACTGGTCTCGAGCAGAAACCGTAAGTCCTTTGTGCAGGAATCCGTCCAGCACCATATTGCCCCTTCTCGAGCACACCTTCTCGGGAAGTTCCGATGCGGCGGCTATCCGAAGCAGCCCCTTGAAGAAACCGCCCGCCAGGTGCAACTTCTGGGGTATGGAGAGTGCAGCCTCGAGGAGGTCGAGATCGAACAACGGATGCCTGACGTCCACACCGAAGGCGGCGCACACCTGCTCGAACGGCGTATTGTGCCAACCCGCCCGCTCGATGGTGAGACCCTCGAGCATCCTGCGTCTGCCCGCTTCGTCCAAAGCACCTTCGGCCCCTCCCCAAAGAGAGCGCGCCTCGGCGGATCGGCCGTCTGAGGCCATCCGCTCAGCGCCCCTTTCGTCTGGCGGATCAAATTTTCGATACCGCGGGAAGAGACGCTTGACGAGCCGGCGACTCGCGCCGCCGATTCTCCGGTACCTGATGGCCAATCGCGCCGCCCACCACGCAGCCGTGAGGTCGCGCCCTCGCAGGGCTGCTTTTTCCAAATCGCGGGTATCACCCTGGAATGCGTAGTCCCCACCGTGACCGGTGAGCATGATCTTCCTTCCGGCGGAGGCCGCGGCACGTGCCAGCTCGAGTTGGGCAATGATGTTCCCCAAAAACGGGGTATCGGCCCTGGCCGCAGCCTCCTCGAGACATGGCATCACCATCGGCGCGCGCATCTGGATGTCGATCTTCGTCCCCGGTCGGTGGGCGAGCACAGCGTCCATGTACACGCCCTCGTCATCGTCGCGCCCGGGATATCTCAGGCGGAGGGCGGCAATGTCGGGGCGGCCAGTCTTCTCTGACTCGATTCGGTGGGCGAATCCCCAGACGGTCGACGAGTCGAGCCCACCACTGAGCGCCACACCCATCGGTTGGTCGGCCGATGATCTCCTGACCGCCGTTTCGATCCGATCGCGCACTATCTCGGCAGCCGACCTGAGACCGACGCTGGAAAGCTCCGGCCACTCCGTACCAAAGCGATAGAAGGGCTTCGATCGGGGGCCCTCTTGATCGGAGTCGAACACACTCATTTCACCCGCCGGGATCTGGCAAACACCGAGGACGGACGACCGGTCTCGATTGGTATCGCAGCAAAGAAACCTTTGGAAGGTCTCGAAGTCGATTTCAACTGGCGCCCCCGAACCCGCAATGACCTGGCGGACCTCGCTCGCGAGATAAGACCGGCCGTCGACTGCCTGCCAAAACATCGGACGGCACCCGACAACATCCCGTGCAGCAAACATGGCCCGTTCTTGCCGATTCCAGATCACCACAGCCCATTCGCCCCGAAGCTTGGCAAACAGGTCATCGCCAAGGGCCTCGAAGGCGATTGCGAGCCGGTGGGCGTCGGGAGCACCCTCAGGGAATCTCAGGCCGTGGGCCGGCGCCAGCTCCTCCCAGTTTCCGATGTAGCCGTGAAAGGCGACCAGCCAGTTGCCGGCGGAGTGCAAAGAGGCATCCCAGCCCATGCTCTGGATGCCGATGGCGAGGCCGCCTTCGACGTGGCGTTCCGGCTCACCCCGGTATCGCGAGCGATCGAGCATGCGCTGCAGGCGCTCACCCAGCTCGGGGTCGCCCTCCTCACCAAGGATCGCGGAAATCGCTCCCATCCCTGTACCTCATCTCCCGCCGCTCACGAGTTGGATCTTACAGGTATGCGACGATGAAGACGAATGCTCAACGTTGAGTTCCCACCTAACCAGAATCTTCGTCGCTTCGCTCCTCAGAATGACAATCAAACGCTACAGCCTGACATTTCGAACGAGGACGCCCCGCGTTCTCGACATCTTGGCGGTTAGCCCGGACTATTCACCAGCGTTCGAAGCGAAAGGTTCGAGGTGACGTGCC
>CBDTWX010000411.1:0-5317 GCA_965364305.1 uncultured Thermoanaerobaculia bacterium | reverse complement strand
CCTGGTGGGACAGAACCTTGGGGCGGGTGACACACGGCGTGCGGTCCGTAGCGCGTGGCGCGCCCTCTATCTCACCTGTCTTCCGGTCGGGGCGATCACCGTGTTGTTGGCGGCCTTCCCCGAGGTGGCGATCGGGGTCTTCTCGAGCGATCCGGAGGTCGTGACGGCGGGGACGACCTACGTCTTGCTGGTCAGTCTGAGCCAGCTCTTCATGGCCGCGGAGGTGGTGCTCCTCGGCGCCTTTGCCGGCGTCCAGTGGACGGCCGTGCCGGCCGTGGTCGTGGTCGGCCTGACCGCCCTGAGGGTGCCCTTTGCCATGTGGCTGGTGAGCCGGGGTTGGGGGGTGGAGGCGGTGTGGTTCGCCATCGCCTCGACGACCGTGATCAAGGGCACGATTCTGGCGGCTCTCTTCGGTGTGCGGTACGGTCGCGGGTGAATGAGGAATGAGGAATTCCCGCCTACCCCCATATTACGACGTTAAAACGTTCAACGTTTGAACGTTAGAACGCTGGAACGTTCCTTCCACCCGCCCGGACCAGATTCGGGGACGCGCTACCGACTTCGAGGTGGGCCGTCGGCCGGCGCGCTTCCCGAGAGGATGCCAGGCACCTCCGTTGAACGTGGGCCCAGCCTCTCCGAACCGTGACAACATCCAAGCAGGGTGAGGGTGGGTGGGAACTAAAAACTAAAAACTGAAAACCGAGGCTCCGGGATGTCTTACAATGACCCGGCACATTGGAGGAAGAAATGATCGACAACATCAGGAAACATCTCGGAAATCAGGGTGCGCTGCTCGACTACGAGTGCACCGGCGTGACCAAGGACCAGCTCTATTTGCCCGGACCCGATTTCATCGAACGCGTGGTGACCCACACCGACCGCTCACCGCAAGTGATGCGCTCGCTGCAGAGCCTGTATGACCATGGGCGTCTGGCGGGCACCGGCTATATCTCGATCCTTCCGGTCGATCAGGGAATCGAGCATTCCGGCGCAGCGTCGTTTGCTCCCAATCCCATCTACTTCGACCCGGCGAAGATTGTCGAGCTGGCCATCGAAGGCGGTTGCAACGCGGTGGCCTCCACCCTCGGAGTGCTCGGCGCGGTGTCGAGGGATTACGCTCACCGAATACCGTTCCTGGTCAAAATCAACCACAATGAGATGCTGACCTATCCCAACGACTACGACCAGACGATGTGGGCGTCGGTCGAGCAGGCGTGGAACCTGGGTGCGTCCGGAATCGGCGCCACCATCTATTACGGGTCGGAGAACTGCCGGCGCCAGATCATGGAGATCTCGGATGCCTTCCAGCAGGCCCATGAGCTCGGGATGTTCACCGTCCTGTGGTGTTATCTGCGCAATGCGGCCTTCAAAAAGGACGGTGTCGACTACCACGCATCCGCCGATCTCACGGGACAGGCCAACCACCTCGGCGTCACCATCGAGGCCGACATCGTCAAACAGAAGCAGGCCACCAACAATGGCGGCTATGCGGCGATCGGTTTCGGCAAGACCCACCCGTTGGTCTACGACAAGCTGGTGCCGGACAATCCGATCGAGCTCACCCGATGGCAGGTTGTCAACTGCTACATGGGCCGCGCTGGTCTGATCAATTCTGGGGGCGCTTCCGGTGAAAACGACCTCGCGCAGGCGGTGACCACTGCGGTCATCAACAAGCGTGCGGGTGGGATGGGTCTCATTTCGGGCCGTAAGTCGTTTCAGAAACCGATGAGCGACGGCGTCACGCTGCTCAACGCGATTCAGGATGTCTATCTCTGTGAAGACGTCACGGTAGCTTAGCAATTCGAACCGCCGGAGGACCGGCGGTTCGAATTGCGGAAAGCCCCCGCAGCGGCTGCGGGGGCTTTGGTTTTTTCGGTCTCCGTGCCCGACGGCGCCGGCACGGGAGCATGGAAGAATGAGGGAAAGGGAGAAGGGGAGACCACCCGCTCACCGGGATACCGAATAAAGTGTTCCCGGGGCAGGGCCAGGGACAGGATCAGCGGCAGTCGTCAGCCACAGTGGACCGCGGCAGCGGCAAGCGCGCCAGTGCAGGGTAGCAGGAACGCCGGGGATCACCCGTCCTCTGCATTCCTCGTCTGGCCTGATATCAATTGCTCCGATACGCCCCATGACGGTCTTTTCTTCGCGCCATTTCGCTTGTGTATTTCCGGCCGAGGGTCTGTCGGTGAGCTCGCACCCATTCGGTGAGGCGAGTCGTTCCGAGGGGCTTCGAGTCCACGTGGAGCAGGTTCGCCGTGAGACCGCGCACCTCGTCCATGGTGATCATCACATCCCCGTGCAACGTGCCGATCAACCTTCCCATGAGCCAGCCGAGCCGGCTCGATACCTCCACCACCGGTCTCCTCTCACCGATGATTCTGCCGATGGTCTCAACGAGCTCGCGGTAGGTGAAGGTCTCCGGCCCGACGGCATCAACCGTGACATTCTCCGCGGACCTTCCGTATTCAACGGCAGCCGCGGCCAAATCTTCGACAGAGATCGGACAGAGGCCGTAGGAGCCGTCACCGAAGAGGCCGAAAACAGGAAACCTCCGCAGCGCCCATGCGATGTTGTTGATCAAGATGTCTTCCCTGCCAAAAAGCACTGCCGGTCTGAGGATGGCGTAGGACACACCGCAGTCTTCGAGAGCCACCTCCACCTCGGCTTTACCCCGAAAATATGACAGCGGAGATTTGATCGACGGGTTGGTGATGCTGATGTGGATTATTCGATCGACCCCAGCTAGCTTGGCGGCTTCGAAGAGGATTTTGGTGTTGGCCACTGCGTCGGAGTGTTTGAAGAGGCGATGATTGAATCTGACCCAGTAGGTGTTGAAAAGAGTCGAGACTCCATCGAGCGCCTCGACAATATCGTCCGGCCTTTTGAAATCTAGTGGAAAAGCCTGCACCCTGTCGGCAAGGTCCGACCGCCGATGGACCGAGCCGGTCAGAGTGATGACCTCGTGCCCCTCGTCGAGCAACCGGGACGCGATATACCTGCCCGAGTAACCGAATGCTCCCGTGACTGCGTGTTTTTTCTTCAACACAACCTCCCAGCCTTCAACCTCTTCTATTTTCAATATATATTGAAAATTCTGAAAATCAATAAATTTTTCAGAAAATATTGAAAAAATTCTCAAACATCTTAAAATCAGGCACATGAACAAACTTCAACAATTCAAAGATGAGTTTGTCGCGGAATGGGGCGCCCTGGGTCCGGCTTGGGGCATGACGCGTACGGTTGCACGGATCCATGCTCTCCTGATGATCAGCGACGATCCTCTGAGCACTGACGAGATCATGGAAGCGCTGTCGGTCAGTCGCGGGGGTGCGCACGGCGCCCTGAAAGACCTGACTGCCATGGGGATCGCGAAACGGGGCCTTCGTAAGGGCGAGCGAAAGGAGACATTTGTTGGAGAGAAGGACCCCTGGAAAGTCTTCTGCGCCATCATGCGCGAGCGCAAACGACGCGAAGTGGAGCCGGTGCTCGCAATCCTGGATCGCTGCCTTGATCCCTCAAACGATCTCAGTGGACCGGAGGCGCAGTCGTTTGCCGATCAGTTGAGGCGGCTCAGAGATTTCGTGGGAGCCGGCGATCGCGTCATGGAAAAGATCGGCAGCTCCGAGAGTGGCACGGTGCTCAAATGGATGATGAGCCTGGTGAACCCCACGCGGTGATGAACTTCATTTTGGCAGGCGCGAAGCGGCGACTCATCTCCAACCTGGGGCGCGAGCCCCAGCCGCAATTCTGGCCACCATCCGATGGTGGCCAGAATTGCCATCCTATGGCGGGCAAAATTGCTTCACATGATCGCGTAGAACGGCGATTTCTCACCCGACCGGATCGCGGCGCCTTTGGCTGCTACGGTTGGCAGCACACGGTAGGCGAAGTGGATCGCGGTCTGGATCTTGTTGTGGTAATAAGCCGCCTCTTCATGGCCTGTGAGAAACTTCTTGAGAGCCTTTTTGTCGTCGGTGCTGACGCCCTGTTCCGTGAGAATCTCGGTCAGCTTCTGTTTGGCGAGCGCCGCCTGATCCATGAGGAAGTGAGCGCCGAGGACCGAACCGACCATGTCGAGCAGTGGCGGCGCGTTGAGCAGAACCAACTGGACCGCATCGGGACGCTTGGTGATCTCTTTGGAGATTGTCTCGAGCTGTTTGAGGGCAGCGGCGAGCAACCACGCCGGTTCCATCATCTCCGGGTCCGTGCGGAGCTTTTTGAACGTATCTTCCGCCTTGCCGAGGAGCTCACGAATCGTCTGGCCGTTGTTCATCGGCATCTTGCGGGCCACGAAGTCGAGGGCTTGAATTCCGTTGGTGCCCTCGTAGATGCAGGCGATTTCGACGTCGCGCATCATCTGCTCGGCTGGATACTCCATGGTGTAGCCGTATCCGCCGTGCACTTGCAGACACCAGTGGGTGACCTGCATTCCCCATTCGGAGCACCACGCCTTGCAGATCGGAGTCAGCATCTCCACGTAGCTGTGGTATCGCGCGCTTTCCTCACCCTCGGTCAGGTGGGACATATCGATGTAGTACGAGGTCTGCAGGAGCAAGGCCCTCATGGCCTCGGTATAGGCCTTGGAGGAGAGCAGCATGCGTCGCACGTCGGGGTGCTCGATGATCGGCACCTGCGGTGCCTCGGGGTTCTTGAGCTCTTTCCAGTGTCGGCTCTGGATCCGCTCTTTCGCATAGGCGAGCGCCTGTTGGTGGGCGGCGCCGGCGGCCGCTAGACCCTGAAGGCCGACGTCGATACGCGCCGGGTTCATCAGGTGGAACATGAGCTTCATGCCTTGCAGCTCTTCGCCGAGCAGAAAGCCCTGACATCCCTCGTTTTGACCGAAGACGAGGGTACAGGTGGGCGAGCCGTGAATGCCCATCTTCTCCTCGATGTTATTGGTAAAAACGTCGTTGGGCTCGCCGAGCGAACCGTCGGAATTGACCCGGATCTTGGGAATGATGAATAGGGAGAGACCCTTGGTGCCGGCCGGAGCATCCGGCGTGCGTGCAAGCACCAGGTGGACGATGTTTTCGGCGAGATCATGATCACCGCCGGTGATGAAGATCTTCTCGCCGGAAATCGAGTAGGTGCCGTCGTCCTGCTTGACCGCTTTGGTGGTTGACGCGCCGACATCGGACCCGGCCTGCGCCTCGGTCAGGCACATGGTTCCGGTCCACTCCCCGGAGTAGAGCTTCTCGACAAAGACGGCCTTCTGCTCGTCGGTGCCGAATCCCTCGATCATCGCGCCGGCGCCTCGAGTCAGCATGAGGAGATCGGAAGAGCGTCGTGTAGGGAAAGAGTGTAGATCTCGGTGGTC
>CBDTWX010000410.1:0-5354 GCA_965364305.1 uncultured Thermoanaerobaculia bacterium | reverse complement strand
AACCCGCAACCTGCTGATTACAAATCAGCTGCTCTACCATTGAGCTACGCCAGCAGCCTCTCGACTCCCGCTTCATTCTGAGCTGCAAAGAACACACCTCCGCCTATAGGCAGTGGGAGAGGGACGATAACACAGGAAAGCGTTGTGTGCAAGCAATATTCCTGCCGGATTTCCCGCCCGGCCACCCAGTGGAAATTCGGAATTCGGAATTCGGAATTCGGAATTCCCACCCGCCCACCCGCGAATGTCGGTGAGCCGAGGCTACTGTACACGATGGTGGGGAGTCGGAAACAGGGGTCAGCGGCAACCTGCAGGAGCAGAATCAGGGACAGGGCCACGATCAGCGGCAGGATCAGCAGCAGCAAACAGAGACCCGCGATCCTGCCGACCCCACAGATGCCTCGACTCGGCCATAGGCCTCGCTCGGAATGACACCTTCTTCGTCCCACCGTTCTTTCAACACGCCCAAGGACTCCCAATTTGTCATCCCGGCCGAGGGAGCAGCTTGTCACGACGAAGCCCACGGGGCGAAGCCGGAAGCGACCGAGTGGAGGGATCTGTGGGCAACCTGGGGGCGGGTGGGCGGGAATTCCGAATTCCGAATTCCTAGTTCCTAATTCGGGTGGGTGGGCGGGTCACCCCTTGCTCAGCTCCCAGAGGAGAATGGCCGCCGACACCGAAAGATTCAGCGACTCGACGCCCTGAGCCATCGGAATGGCGATGAACTCGTCGACCTGCGATCGAGTCTTGGCGCGAAGCCCCTTCTCCTCCGCCCCGACGCACAGCACCCAGCGCGGGGATGGACGGACATCATGAAGCGGCGTGCCCCCGGCATCCGCAGCGAACACCCAGTAGTCGAGATCGCGAAGTCGGGAGAGCACGTCAGCAGCCACCCGCTCCCGCACCATCGGCACCCGCCCAAGCAACCCGGCCGCGGCCTTGGCCACCGCTCCGCCGAGCGGCGGCGCCGAAGGTCCGGCGATCACCAGACCATCGACCGCAAGCGCGGCGGCCGTTCGAATCACAGCGCCGAGATTGTGGGGGTCCGCCACATCGTCGAGGATCAACAACCTCGCCGGCCGCCCCGGGGCGGCCACCACGGCGTCGAGGGGCACAAAGTCGATTGGCGCCGTCCGCACCGCGCACCCGTTGTGCGCCGAGCCTGCAGACACCCGGTCAAGCCGTGCCCTCGGCACGAGGTCGAAGCGTATTCCTCGGCGTTGCGCCGCCTTTCTGATGGACTTCATCCGCGAGTCACGTCGATCCTGCTGCAACCACAGGGCATCCACCGGCCGTTCTCCTTCGAGGACACCGAGCACAGCGTGAAATCCGACCACCCAGAGCGTGTCATTCATTCGATGGCCCTGCCTCCAACAGCACCACCGCGAGAGCAGCCAGACCCTCACCGCGACCGGTGAAACCCATTCCCTCGGTGGTGGTCGCCTTGACGGAAACGGCGGCGACGTCGACACCGAGAATCTTCGCCAGCGAGATTCTCAGGCGCTCGCGAATCGGCGCGACGGTTGGCCGCTCACCGATCAGGGTGAGGTCGCAGTTGACGAGCCGATACCCGTCCTCGGCCGCCATCGCGAGGGCACGGTCGACGAAGACCATCGAGTCGGCGGCCTTCCACTGCGGGTCCGAGGGAGGGAAATGCTCGCCCAGGTCGCCGCGAGCGAGCGCACCGAGAATGGCATCGGTGACGGCATGTAATCCGACATCGGCGTCCGAATGGCCCGCGAGACCCGACTCGCCGGGCAGGGATACTCCACAAAGCCTGAGCTCACGCCCGGCGACAAAACGGTGGACGTCAAAGCCTTGACCGATGCGCACGGTGGTCACGTCTGCCGCCCGAGCAGTGCGCGCATGAGCCGCAAATCGGAAGCCGTCGTCAGCTTTGGGTTGGGATGTCGGGCATCGACACTGTGAACCGTCATGCCGACGAATTCGAGAAGGGCGGACTCGTCGGTCCAATCGCGGTCGGTCCCGGCCAGCCGCCACGCTTCGACCAGGGCCGCGACCCGGAACACCTGGGGTGTCTGCGCGAGGCGGAGGTCATCTCTGGGCAGCGTGGCGACGACCCGGCGCTCGACATCGATGCGTTTGACGGTATCTGAAACCGTGGCGGTGAGGATCGCTCCCGCCGCCTCGCCCAAGGCGTCGAACGTCGCCAGGATGTCCGATCGGTCGACCAGCGGGCGTGCTCCGTCGTGCACAACGACCGCCTCGGCACCGTCGCGAGCGGCGAGTTCGACTCCGGCCCGAACCGAGTCCTGGCGGCGGCGCCCACCGGCCACCACCCGGAGGTCCGAAAAACCGGGACGCAGCCGACCACGCCAATCATCGAGTCCGTCTTCCGCCACCACCAACACCATCGGCGCCTCGGGAAAGGCTCTGCGAAGAGCACCGAGCGAAAACTCGAGCACCATTCCACCGCCGAGATCCGCAGCCAGCTTGTCGCCGCCGAATCGCGTCCCGGAGCCAGCTCCCACACACACCAATGCTAGCCTCACGTCATCGCCTCGAGGACGGCCTTTTCCGGACTCGGATCAAGCGCCAAAGCTTGGTCCGTCACGAGCCCGGGGACGGCCACGCACCCCCCGCGTTTTCGGGCCATCACCCGACCCGCGAAAAGCTGAGCAGCCGATGGGCCTCGACCAGCTCGGCCCGCACCTCTCGCCCGAACGGACACCCGGCATTACAGAGACCTTCACAGCCGGCGCAGGTCTCCGCTGAGGAACCTCCGGCGAGGGCATCGTACAACCGCATCGAGTCCTTTTCGCGGCCGTAGTATTTGAAGTACATGGCAAATCGGTTGACGTCAGCGATCGCGACATCGTGCGGACAATCCGCCTCGCACACGGCGCAGAACCGACAGTACTTGTCGTGCATCTCTGTTGAGTAACGGCGCAACATCGCGACCTCGGGGTCCTCCAGCGGCGAGCCGACCGCCGCCGCGTACTCTCCGATCTGGTCGAAGTTGGTGATGCCGACACACACGCTGGCGACATCCGGGTTGGTCAGCGCCCATTTCACCGTCGCTTGCTCGAACGACAACCCACCGGCCTCGAGGTCCTTGATTTCGCTTTTGCGGTTGCCGGCGTTGGTCTTGAAGACCAGGGTGCCGAGCCCACGATGCGCCGCCCGGTTGAGGATTCGATCCTGTTCCGGGTACGAGGCGAAGTCGTACTTGGTGAAGAGGACCTTGTAACGGCCGTCGGCGGTGGCGGCCTCGAGACATTCCTGCATCCCACCGTGGTGGCCTGACATGCCCAGGTGGCCGACCTTGCCCGCCGCCCTGGCCTCCTCGACCGCCTCGTGGAACGCATCCACGCGAAGGTCGTCCGGCGAGGAGACGCCGGTGACCCGGAAGATCTCGATGCGGTCGGTCTGCAGGCGGCGCAGACTGGCGTCGATCGAATCGAGAATGCTCTGCTTCGAGTCGCCGTTCCGTACCACCGCACCGGTGAAGAGAATCAGCTCGTCGCGGCGGCCGCCGATCGTTGCCAGCGCTTCACCGATCGACTCCTCGGCGCGTCCGTTCTGGTAGTTCGCGCTGGTACAAATGGTGTTGATCCCGGCATCGAGGGCGGCCAATAGCAATGCCGGATTGTCAAAACCGTAGCTGCCGAAGGAGATCTCCGAGACCTCCAGTCCTGTGTCACCGAGCGGTCGATATCGCATTTTGAGATCGGCGGCGCTCGGCGGCTCCTCGTTGCCCGCGCCACAGCTGCCGATTGCGAGGCCGGAAGCAACGGCCCCAAGCTTGAGGAAGCTTCGACGATCGATATTCTTCGGCGTCATAGAGGACCTCCAATGCGAAATTGTCGAACGTTCAGCAAGTGGTGAAACAGTCAACCGGGATTATAGCCCTTGGAGGGGAACGGCAACAGGAGTCAGGGGCAGGTCGCAGGTCAACCAAATCGTAATTCCCGTTTCTCCTTTATCAAGGCGCAGTTGGGTAGGTAAGGCCTGAGAACTGTAACCGGGCGGGTGGGACCTGTGACTTGCGACCTGAGGCCTGAGACCGGGCGGCCGGGCGCGCCCTGCGGCCGGTGTCGGTCAGACCTCCATGATCTCTCCTTCTTTCCGTTTGACGATCTCGTTGACCTTGTCGACATAGGCGTTGGTCAGTTTTTGGATCTGATCCTGGCCATCGTGCATCTGATCTTCGGAGATTTCCTTCTCCTTCTCGAGGTTCTTGATCCGATCGTTGCCGTCGCGCCGGATCTGCCGGAGCTCGTTTCGGGTTTCCTCAGCCACGGTGTGCGCCACCCTGGCCAGCTCCTTCCGTCGTTCTTCCGTCAGAGGCGGAATATTGAGCCGCACGACCTTGCCGTCGTTATTGGGGGTCAGACCGAGGTTGGAGCGCAGCAGCGCCTTTTCGATCTCGGCCAGAACACTCGGTTCCCAAGGAGCGATAGCGATGGTCGTCGGATCGGGAACCGACAGCGCAGCCACCTGGTTGAGCGGTGTCTGTGCCCCGTAGTAGTCAACCGTGATTCCATCGACCACGGCCAACGACGCTCGCCCGGTGCGTAGCTTGGCAAGCTCACCTTGAAACGCCTCCACCGCGCCGACCATCCGCGTTTCAATCTCCCTGAAGACCTCGTTCATACCGCCTCCCCGGGGCCGACCCAGGACCCCACGTCGTCACCAAGAACAAACCGCTTCATGATACCCGGCCTTCGAATATTGAAGATCTGAATCGGGATGTCGCTCTCCATACAGAGCGAAATCGCCGCCGCATCCATCACCTTCAGACCGCGGTGCAGGACTTCCGCATAACTCACACGGGGTATCAGCGTTGCATCCTCGTCGGCAACCGGGTCGGCAGTGTAGACACCGTTCACCTTGGTTGCCTTGATCAACACCTCTGCCTGGATCTCGTTGGCGCGCAAGGCGGCCGCCGAGTCGGTGGTGAAGAACGGGTTACCGGTGCCTCCCGCAAAGAGCACGACACGGCCCTTTTCCAAGTGCCGGATCGCACGGCGGCGGATAAATGGCTCCGCAACCTCGTTCATCTCGATGGCGGTCTGGACCCGTGTCGCAACATCGAGCTGCTCGAGGGCCGAAGACAGCGCGAGGGCGTTGATCACCGTCGCCAACATCCCCATAGAGTCGCCGGTGATACGGTCGATTCCCTGCTCGTGAGCCGAGACCCCACGGATGATGTTGCCGCCTCCGACGACCACCGCGATCTGGACCCCGATCTGTGCAACATCGGCGAGCTCGCGCGCAATCTTCCGTACGGAGAGCAGCGGCGGCTCGAGATCGCGCGGGCCCTTGCGCAGGACCCGGACCTGCTCCTGCTCGACGAGCCGGCGGCCGGCATGAACCCGCAGGAGACCGAG
>CBDTWX010000409.1:0-5378 GCA_965364305.1 uncultured Thermoanaerobaculia bacterium | reverse complement strand
ATACTTGCGCTTCGCCGCCCTCGTCACGAAACCTGGTGAGAAGTACGGGCTAGTCCCGCTCCAGAGCACTACCCGGGTTCGTCTCAGGATTTGAGACCCACTTCACCTCGCTCTTGGGCAGTGCGAATTCGATGCCGTGCTCCTTGAAGACACTCTGGATCTTCATCTGCACCTCGTCTTTGGTCGCCAGACCGTGGCCGAAATCCACCACGAACCGGAGCTCCAGATTGATGGCATCGGCGCCGAAACCGAGCAGCAGCGCATGCGGCTCGGGGTCTTCGAGTACCGACGGGTGGTCGTTTGCGGCATCGACGAGGATTTGCTTGACCTGTTCGAGGTCCGCGCCGTACGCGATGCGGACTGGTATATCGATTCTCCGTTTCGAGTCCGACAGCGTCCAGTTGACCAGCTTGGTGGTGATGAACTCCTTGTTCGGGACGATCATCTCACTGCGATCCCACAGGGTGATGGTGGTGGCGCGGATCTGAATCCGGTTGACCTTGCCCATGAGTGTGCCGATGGTGACCACATCTCCCACCCGGACCGGCCTCTCGATGAGGAGGATCAGGCCGGAGACGAAGTTGGCGACGATCTCCTGGAGGCCAAAACCGAGACCGAAGGTGAGGGCGGCCGCCAGCCACTGCACCTTGTTCCAGGTGATGCCGAGGAGACCAAAGACGATGATCGTGCCGATGATCGTGATCGAGTAACGGACGAGCGTCGACACTGCGAAACGGGCGCCTCCATCGAGAGTGGTTCTTCGCCTCAGCAGGATCTCGATAACACTCGGAAAGTTCCTGACCATCACCAGTGTGATCAAGCCGGCCAACACCGCCTCGAGAAGGAGCCATAGGGTCAACGGAGATGACGCAGTCTGCGTGGCCGCAACGGTGGCCGCCCCGTCGGGTCCCGTTGCCGCGACTGGAAATCCGGGTGGTGGCGCATCGACCCCCGGTTCGACTCCGGCCTCAGCGGCCGAGGCGGCGGTCGTCGTGCCGAGGCCCAGGTTCTTGGAGGTGTCCTCCACCGGTTCGAGCATCTCCAGACGAGGGAGGATCTGAACCCTTTTCAACATCTGAAGCATTGGCAGCGCGTCGGACCATACGGTCCAAAGCCCGACCGCCAGGATGATGATGGCCGCAAAACGGAAGAGATGCCGAATCTGTTTTTCGGTTGTTTCGATCTCCTCTTGCCGGGTTTCGTTCTCGGCTTCCTCCGACAGTTCGAGCAATTCTCTTTTTCTGTTGACGATACGCCATCGGTGGATCAGCGCGCCGCCGACCATCAACACCAACGCCAGTAACAGGGTGCGCAACATCTGGTAGGCGAGGAGGACGCCCGTGACATAGAAGCCGAATGCCGCGAGAACGGCCGGCACGATGGTGGCGATGGTGATGATCGGGTAGGCGCCCAAAAAGGCGATCGGGAAGGCATACTTCGCAAACCTGCGGGGCCACGGTAGCCGCATGTCCTGATCGGTTGGTTCGGTCTTCTCCTCCGGTCGGAGCATGGCCAGAATCGACAGCCCGAAAACGAGCAGGGCAGCGATGAAGGCCATCCTCCCGAGCGAATTGTTGTACAGCTGGAGGTTGTCGGGGCTGTCCAACCGCATACCGGCGAAGGCGAGGTGGAGTGAAACGTAGAGCGACGGCAGACCAATGGCTTCCGTTGCCAACAGACCACGGTGAAGCGGTTGAGTGGCGTAGGTCGGCCAGCTGAAGTGTGCTTCGGCGAGTCCTTTCGGGGCGAAGATCTGTCGGATCAGCTCGAACAATGCCGCCACCATGGTGAGCTCCGATAGTGCGGTTGCCGACGCGAACCAATAGGTGGAATCGCCGATGCGCTCGACGAGCTTGCTCGAGATGTAGAAGGCTGTCGGCAGAGGCGCCGCCAACAAGGTCGTGAGCGCCATCGCCTGGACGGTCGACTTCAGGCTGTCCGTTTCGGGGTCGGAGACGCGTTTGGCGACTTCTCCCAGACGACGACGGATAGGTTGGCGCAAAGCCACGACGAGCGCCAGAAAGATCGCCCCGAGGATTCCCTCCCCGCCGATCTCGACGCCGACCACAGACACGTCCCGCAGATGTCGGGTCGATGACAACCAGCCGAGTGCCTCGCCGATGTCGCTGAGGCGGGGGATGATCGGCTTGGGCACGCTGCGCGACCACAGAACCTGGGAGAAGAGAAACCGCTCGACGGTCAGGACCTGGTCGAGGAAGCTGCTTGACGCCGCTCGGTACTCGATGAGCTGATTCGAATACTGGCCGCCTTTTCGAATCAACTCGTCGAGAAGGTCTTGGCGGGTCGCCAAGAGCTCCCGGACCTCCTGAACGAGTTCCGGATCGACATCCTTTCCGAACTCGGTCTGAAGCTCGACCATCGTGTCTCTGGCCAGTTGGTGGGCCTTGGAACGCTGCTGCTCGAAGATGATGAGTCGATGCTCGACCTCGGGGATCTCTTCCTCGAGGCGCTGGATGGTTTTGGCGATGGCCCCGGGCTCGGGGAAGTCCCGTGGAATGTCGGGCCACCATCGAGTGACGCTGCCCCGGTGGCCGTAGGCTTCGAACTTTCGGCTGGTCAGCTCGGCGATCCGGTTGAGCTGGGCCTGGTTCTGACGGATGGTGTCGAGCGCCTGAACGGTCCTCTCGGATTGAGTGATGATACCGTCGGACGCCCACAGGGTGCCGGCGAGCTCCTCGGTTTCGGCCGCGAGCTCGGCCAGCAGCGGCAATCTCTGGGAAAGCCGGCGGCTCTGCTCCCGGATGCGTCCAAGCGATTGCCGCGCCTCCTCGGTCCGAAGCTCGTGGGCCATCTCCTCGAGCAGGTTGACAACCTCTTCGTTGGAGGCGACTCGCCGCTGAGCCAGATCGATTTCGAGCGGAATCAGCGTGCTGCGGTCAGCGAGCAGGGCGAGCCGGGAGCGGAGCATCTCGATCTCCGAGACGGCGGCTTCTCGGCGCGCTAGAATGCTCAGACGCAACGCCTCCTTGAGCTCGATTCGCGCGGTGCTGTCTGCCTGTGCGCGCAGCTCGTCAATCAGCAGCTCGAGCTCGAGATCGAGCTTTCCGAGACGCTGTGAGATATCGCTTCGAGTTTTTGCCCGCTCCTCCGCCACGCGCTCCTTATTTCGCAGGGCTGTGCGGTTGGCGGCGAGCCGAGCTCGCTCACGGGCCAGCGCATCCTCTGCCTCGGCTACGGTCGGGTTGCTCGGTAACTGGAACTTTGGTTGACTTTCCGGGCGTTCGAGGTCGGCGCGTAGGTTTGCCACTGCACGGTCGATCCCAGCTCGGTCACGCGCGAAGCCCTCGGCTGAGGACCGGTGGTCGGCGGCCTTTTCGAGCGAGCTGATGGCTGCGTCGCAGAGATCGAGTATTTGGGTTCGAAGCTCATCGGCCAGGCCGAGGTCTCTCTCGGTCGTGGCGCGCAGCTGGCGGACCTCTTGGAGGTTGACGCTTTTTTGTTGTTGAGACGCGGTCTGCGCAAAGACCTGCATCGCCATCAGCGATATCACCATCGCGACCACGAGCCTTGACTGATTCAACCGCATAGATCGCTCCCCGTTCGGACGTTTTGTCCCGGCGGCCGCCCCGCGGCCAATGCCTCGGACCCCGCGTGTCTGCGGGTCTCCTCCTGGTCAGCCTGGAGGCTGGAGACCGTATAGTAACTGATGAATCGTGGATAATTGGGGCCCGGATGCAGATATGGTGCGTATTCCAGTAAGGACCCCCGTCAATTGGAGTGAGAATGGAGAAATGCCGGCCGGGAGCGAGGCGCGCCGTCTGGTCAAGCGCGGTTCAAACCCGTCGGGCGCTGCCACGAGACGGCTGGTGGCGGTGCTCCTGCTCGTGTCGGTCGTGGCTCCGGGTAAGCTCTCCACCCTGGAGACCGACCAGCACTGCGCCTGGAGTCGACCGCTCGCCGATTCAACCGACGCCGTCAACGCGAGGTTCAACCTCGAATTGGAACGGGCGATCGCGAGCTTTCCCACTGATCGGCCGCCTCGGAGCTGTCATAAAATCTCAGTCGCCTATCGCAAAAGAATGCGCTCTTTATTGCTGCACGAGATCCAGGTGTGGGCGTGGAACTCGAAGCTTGTGGACCGGATTCCAAACGGCGGCGATGAACAGAGGGAGTATCGGCGAACCAACCTCTACTCGAACCACCCATTGATCGACACCGGTACCTGGATGCCGTTCATCCCGACGATCAAGGTGGCGGGTGTGCGGATGGGCACCGACAAACTCGCCCTTCTCGTGTCGTCCGGCTGGACCTACTGCGGCGAATACCGAAAAGGGCTCGCAAGGGGTGAAACGCCGGAGGAAGCGGAGCGGAGAGCTGTTCGCCGCGGGACCGTGGAAGTAAGCCCGATTCGCGGCAAAATGGCCTCGGGCGTCCTGGCCATCCCCGACATCGAGGCGAGCTACGCCGGCATTCATTTCTACCGCGATTTGTGCGATGTCGAAGATCCGATTTTGAAACTCGAGTCGGTTTGCGAAGAATGCGTTTGGCCGAGCGAGGTCGAACCTATGCCGGCTTCGAGCTGGGAGATCCGGTTGCCCAGGCCAACGTCGGACTCGGTCTTCCGTACCGCATGGACGGTGGCGACGGTGGAAGATGGCTGGTGACGGGCGGCGCCGGGTGGGGTTTCTAGTTCGGACGAGCGGGTTCCGCCGATACAGAGAAGTCTGGTCAGTGGAGCGCGAGTCATCCTACCGTCGCCAGGCCCAAGGTCCGGCGAAAGGCTTGTCTGACCTGCGGCCACTCGAGCGCGAACCACGGTGTGAAGATCTCGGGATGGGTTTCGAACTCGAGGTCGAGATCGTCTGGTGAGATCCAGCGCACGGCGGCGATCTCGTGGGGGTTCGGTCTCGGCTCATCGGTTCCGAGCCCCGCATAGACCCAGCAGATCTCGTTTTCGGAACCGAGATCCAAATACCGCGCCTGGTACTGAAATGTAAAGAGGTGGTGCATGCTGCTCGCCATGCCCAGCTCCTGTCGGAGCCTTCGGTGGGTGGCGACTTCCATCGTCTCGCCACGCCTCGGGTGGCTGCAACAGGTGTTTGACCAGTAGTGCGGCCATAACCGTTTCTCGTCGCTCCGCCGCTGCAGCAGGAGCTCGCCGGCACGGTTGAAGATGAAGAGCGAGAAGGCGCGGTGGAGCACGCCTTCGCCATCGTGGCAGGCTCCCTTGCTGAGGTGTCCAATCTCACGATCAAATTCGTCGACGAGGATGAGTGGCTCCTCCTCGCTGGAGACGATTTCCGCGTCTGGATAGACCGCAGCTTCAGCCAACCCGAACCTCCATGGCCTGGAAACCGGCTTCTCGAATACCGGCGATGACCTGGCCCGCGTTGTCCGGGCACAGCGCGATCATCGAA
>CBDTWX010000408.1:0-5391 GCA_965364305.1 uncultured Thermoanaerobaculia bacterium | reverse complement strand
AACTCAAAACTCAAAACTCAAAACTCAAAACTGGGACCTGTCGTACTGGGCGGGCTACTGGTTGCAATTCGTACGTGTAGGCCGCACCATGATTTGGATGTCCGAGACCCAACCATCGATCGTCGTCGGTCTCAACGCGGTGATCATCGCTCTCACCGACGGCCAGCCGAGAGTGCTCACCGTGTCGTTGCCCGAAGGCACCCCGATCGAAGGTGGCACTGGAGTCGGCTGGGGGGGCGACCGCAGGGTCCTCGAGGCGCTACCGACTGGACCCCTCGACCCGGCGGGTGACCGAACCTTGGAGCTTGCCCTGCGGCGCTGGGTCCGCACGTATGCCGGGATCGAACTCGGGTATGTGGAGCAGCTCTACACCTTCGGCGATCGTTACCGAGATCCGCGCGAGCTGAGGGGTGGTCCGAGAGTGGTGTCGGCCGCCTATCTGGCATTGGTGCGGGAGGGCAGGGTGGCGAGCGGTCTCGCGGCGCATTGGCGGTCGGTCTATCGCTTCTTTCCCTGGGAGGATTGGCGCACGAAGCGGCCACAGGTGATCGAACGCCACATCGCGCCGGCTCTCGCCCAGTGGATCGACGGGGCACAGGACCCCGAGGAGCGTCGGCTGCGCCGCATCCGAGCGGGCGTCACTTTTGGCCTTGCCGAGAGTCCGTGGGACGGAGAGCGGGTGCTTGAACGGTACGAGCTTCTCTACGAGCTCGGTCTCGCCTCGGAGGCGATCCGCGATCGCGCGCACGAGGGGGAGGAGCTTCAAAGACCCTTCTTCGAAAAATACACCGGTCTCGAGATGGCCTTCGACCACCGCCGGATACTCGCTACCGCAGTCGGTCGTATCAGATCCAAGATTAGATATCGTCCGGTGGTATTCGAGCTCATGCACGAGACCTTCACTCTGCTCCAGCTGCAACGGGCGGTGGAGGCCCTTGCGGGGGTCGGCCTTCACAAACAGAATTTTCGCCGCCTGGTCGAGCACGGAGGATTGGTCGAAGGGACCGGAAGGCGTGACCGCCAGACCGGGGGCCGCCCGGCCGAGCTTTTCAGGTTTCGCGACGAGGTCTTGCTGGAGCGTCCCGCTCCTGGGGTCGGTCTCCCCGGCGCGACGAGGTGATTCGGGCAGCCGGGAAACCGGTATACGCTTCTCGCTTCGACGTGCAGGGTGCCACCCGTCGCATTGTTTGATCTTTGTCTTTTCATAACTCGGTAACGCGCCGCAGGCAAACAATGCGACGAGTGGCACCTGTGTCGTCCTTGACGCTGTGACTGAATTCGGCGCTGGTCCCTCCGCCGACCGGGGTGGCTTGACAAAAGATATACTCAGTATTAGCATAAGGGTCGAGGCCATTTTTGGCCATTTGTTGAGGCCTTATAATACTCAATTTGAGCATAAGGAGTCACCATGTCACTCCCCGCAAGCAGGACCACTCCGGGAAGTTCGCCGGGGCTCTCCGATGCCCTGGCGGCGACCGCCGCAACCTACACCAAGGTCAGAAATCTCATCCCAGAGGTGGAGTGGGCGGCCTATGCGCCGTCGATCGTCGAGATCCAGCGTCTCAAGCGAGCAAGAAACGCCGTGATTCTGGCGCACAACTACCAGACCCCGCAGATCTTCCACGGTGTAGCGGACATCACCGGTGACAGCCTAGCTCTGGCAAAAAAGGCGGCTGAAACGGAGGCCGATGTCATCGTGCTGTGCGGTGTCCACTTCATGGCCGAGACGGCCAAGATCCTCAACCCGGATCGCACGGTGTTGATCCCGGACCTCGAGGCCGGCTGCTCGCTGGCAGAATCGATCACTGCAGAGGACGTGCGCGCCTTGAAAGAGCAGTACCCCGGCGTGCCGGTGGTGACCTACGTCAACACCTCGGCCGAGGTCAAAGCGGAGACCGACATTTGTTGCACATCGGCCAACGCGGTCGAAGTGGTGGAGTCGCTCGCGGCCGAGCGAGTGATCTTTCTTCCCGACGAGCACCTCGGCAGATGGGTCGCCGCCAACACCGAGGTCGAGGTGATCCTGTGGGATGGCCATTGTGAGGTCCACGCACAGTTCTCTGTTCAAGAGATCGAAAACTACAGACGGCAGTTTCCGGGGGTCCAGGTCATGGCCCATCCCGAGTGCGTTCTCCCGGTGCTCGAGGCGGCGGACATGGTCGGGTCGACCTCGGGAATGATCAACTGGGTCGCGGAGCACCGACCCGAGCGGGTCGTGATGATCACCGAGTGCTCGATGAGCGACAACGTGGCCGCCGAGTTCCCGGAGGTCGAATTCGTGCGCCCGTGCACGATCTGCCCGCACATGAAGCGCATCACGCTGGACAAGATCGTGACCGCGCTCGAAGCAAACCAGTACCCGGTGGAAGTGCCGGTCGAGGTCGCTCGACGAGCGCGACGTTCGGTCGAACGAATGATCGAGATCGGCCGCGGTGCAGGGAAAAGGTGATGGGCGTTTCCCAGGAGGAGATTCGTACTGCGGATGTCGTGATCGTCGGGGACGGTGCGGCGGGGTTGAGCGCCGCCCTCCACGCTCGCGGACGTACGGTGACGATCGTGACAAAGTCCGCATTCGCCGATGGGGGATCCAGCCCGCTCGCGCAGGGCGGTGTGGCGGCGGCGCTGGCGCCAGACGACTCACCGGCGCGGCATGCTGCGGACACGTTGGCGGTTGGTGGAGGCCTGTGCGATTCCGAGGTCGTGCAACGGGTGACCGGCGACGGTCCGCGACGTATCCGCGAGCTGCTGGCACTCGGCGCCCGATTCGACCGCGAGCCGGATGGCCGTCTGGCACTCGGGCGCGAGGCGGCCCATAGCCGGCACCGCGTGGCCCACGCAGCGGGTGACGCTACCGGCGCCGAGATGATGCGTGCTCTCAGCTCGGGCGTTCGCAACAAGAGGAACATTCACATCCAAGAAAACACGCTCGCACGCGGTCTGGTGTTGGACCGAGGCGCGGTGATCGGGTTGACGGCGGTGAATGGCAGGGGTGGGAGCATATTCTACGTCGCGTCGGAGATCGTGCTGGCGACTGGCGGCGCCGCTGGAATGTGGAGCCAGACCACCAATCCTTCCGAAGCCACGGGAGATGGCCTGGCCATGGCGATACGCGCCGGTGCCCGTGTCGCCGATCTCGAGTTCATGCAGTTCCACCCCACGGCCCTCGCTGTCGACGGATCTCGGATGCCCCTGCTCACCGAAGCATTACGCGGTGCGGGCGCGAGGCTCGTCGATGACACGGGGACTCGTTTCATGGTCGATGAGCATCCAGATGCGGAGCTCGCGCCGAGAGACGTGGTTGCACGGGCGATCTGGCGCCGACTGGTGGGAGGCAGAAAGGTTTTTCTGGACGCCACCCATCTTGCCGGTGAGATCGAGTACCGTTTCCCGACTGTCGTTCAACTCTGTCGTGAGCACGGCTTCGACCTGTTGCGCGGCCCGGTGCCGGTGACTCCTGCAGCTCATTACCACATGGGAGGAGTTGTAGTCGATGCGTGCGGAAGGACCTCGGTGCCCGGCCTGTGGGCGTGCGGAGAGGTTGCGCGAACCGGTCTGCACGGAGCCAACCGGCTGGCCAGCAACTCGCTGCTCGAGGCGCTGGTATACGGCGCTGCGGTCGGCGAAGCGCTGGCGGAGAGCTGCCGGAGACCGGCCCATCCGCTGCGCGCTCGGGACGCTTTCAGCCGCTCGGCTCAGACAGTGGCTGATGAACCGCGGATCGACAAGTCGTCGATTGGACACGCGGCGTTTTTGCGCCGGCTCGGTGATGTCATGTGGCGGGGAGTCGGCCTCGAGCGGGACGCCTCCGGTCTGCTGCGAGCGGCGATGGGTCTCGACGACCTGGAAGCTGATTTGCGTGGAGGATTGGGTGAGATCTCCAATATGCTGTTGGTGGCGAGAATGGTGGTTCGGGCGGCGACCGCTCGCACCGAAAGCCGGGGAGCTCACCGGCGGACAGACTTTCCGTCGTCTGATGCCTGCTGGCAACAGACGTTGTACTTCGAGGGTGTGCGGATGCTCCACCCGCAACCGGTGATTTCGGTCGCTGCCATGCGATAAAGGATGGGTGCGGATCGGGGATCCTTCGCAACGATGTAGACCGTTGGGAGGTCTATGAACAAGCTCGCGGCCATGAGGCCCATTCTCTACGACGACATCATCCGTCAGGCGCTGCGCGAGGATCTGGGGCGGTCCGGCGACGTGACCTCGGACGCGGTCATCCCGGCCGGAACGATCGCCGCAGCAGCGATCGTGGCCCGTGAGAGCGGGCGACTGGCCGGGATCGAGGCGGCTGCGCACGCCTTCCGCGTCCTCGACGTCTCGATGGAGATACAGATGATGCTCGCCGACGGCGAGGACGTCGGTGAAGGCAGCAAGGTAATGCGCCTCCGGGGCCCGGCGCGAGCGATCTTTGCCGGCGAACGAACGGCGCTCAACCTGCTCGGCCACCTGTCGGGCATCGCGAGTCTCACGCAACGATACGTTCGGGCGGTGTCCGGCACGAGGGCAAAGGTGGTGTGCACCCGCAAAACGACCCCCGGTTTACGGGTCTTGGAGAAGTATGCGGTGCGCTGCGGCGGCGGCGCCAACCACAGGTTCGGTCTCGACGATGCGATGCTCATCAAGGACAACCATCTGGCGGTGGTGGGCGATCTGCGAACGGCAGTCGAGCGCGCTCGGCTGGCGGCCGGCCACCTGGTCAAGATCGAGCTCGAGGTCGACACTCTGGAGCAGCTCGAGGAGGGGCTTGCCGCCGGCGTCGACGCGGTGCTGCTCGACAACATGGATGTGACGACCTTGCGCGCCGCCGTCGAGCTGGTCGACCGCCGGTGCGTGACCGAGGCGTCGGGCGGGATCCACCTCGAAAACGCTGCCGCGATAGCGGCCACCGGCGTGGATCTCCTCTCGGTCGGTTCCATCACCCATTCGGCACCGTCGCTCGATCTCTCTCTCGAGGTCCAACCCGGTTGACAACTGCCACTGGTGCTGTCTCTGATAGCTGTCCCTGCGAGGATCACTGTCCCTGTTGGCTGCAGCTGTCACCTGGCGCTGTTGCCTGCCGCTCCTATGTAACATCTACGCACGTGTTGTGGAATTCAGTCGCAGGCTGCGGTGCATGCGCAGTCAATAAGGGGACTCATCAGGATCGGGGCAGATGACCGCGGCAGCGACGGCATCCAGGGGCAGCGGCAGCATCAGATGGCAGGGACAGCATCCGCGACAGTCGTCAGCGGCAGAATTGGTGACGGCGTCCGCACCTGGCGATCTCTTTACGACATCGGATGGAGCAGTCGCCAGGTCATCACCCAATAAACGACCCGGAGGTGACCATACCGGCCGCTGGACGCTGCCGCTGGACGCTGCCGCTGGACGCTGCCGCTGTCTCCTGCC
>CBDTWX010000407.1:0-5396 GCA_965364305.1 uncultured Thermoanaerobaculia bacterium | reverse complement strand
AACCACCGACACAGGGCTTATGAGACCCCTGCTCTACCCCTGAGCTACACCGCCCGACCGAGAACTATACCCGCAGTCATCGATGGAGTCCACTTCCGCAACGAGCTCCGAACTGTTCAGCCACGATATACTTGACATCATGGCGACCGAGGAAGAGGAAGTCGAAACGGCGCCCTGTCCGTTGTGCCGTCTGGTGGTGCCGGTCGACGAGTTGCGGGAATGCACAATCTGTCGTAGCGTCTCCTGCGAGTACTGTGCGATCATCGGCTTCGGACGGGAATTTTGCTCGAGGCGCTGTCGTGATTTCTTCTTCTGGGGCGATGGTGAGCAGAACGAAAAGGACTTTTGAGCTCGATGGGCCGACGACACGATGAGCTGATGGAGAAGGCGGGCGCCGTACCCGTCCTGCGGTGCGGTGCGGACCGCGTTTTGGTCGCCCAAAAGGCTGAAGGTGCGAGGGTTTTCGATGTCGATAACGTCGGCTACATCGACTACATCGGCGGCGGCGGTTCATCGATCGTCGGTTTCGCCAACCAGTTCGTCCTCGACTCGGCGAGAAAGGTCCTGTCAGCGGGGATCCCGGAAGGATTTCACGTTCCCCTGGAGGTGGAGCTTTCGGAATCCCTTGCACATTTTCTTCCCTGGGTGAAGAGTTGGTGGTTTTGCCGCAGCCAGGATGACGCGTTCCGTCATGTGTTGGACTGGGCTCGCCAGACAACCGGCAAAAGGCGGTTTCTCGTCCTCGACGGCGGCGCGCCGCTCCGTGGAGGCGCTCCGGCCGATATCGCGATTGATCTTTCGAGCCTCATCCGTGAGCTGCCCGGATGGGATGTCGCGAAGATCATCGCCGCGATGACGAGCGGCAGCAGCAAGATCGCTGCGCTGATTATCGATCCCCTAATGGGCCGCTTCGGCGTCATTCCGCCACCTGAGGGTGCGCTGAAGGAGATCTCCGACGCCTGCAGGGACAACAACGTCATACTGGTCCTCGATGAACGTATCTCTGGTTTCAGGGTGCATCGGGGGGGCGCCGCCGCGCGAGCTGGAATAACCCCTGATGTAGCTGTCTACGGTGCCGCCCTCGGTGGGGGTTTTCCGATAGGAGCGGTCGCCTTTCGGGAGGAGCAGTCCCTTCCTGAGGGACATGATCATCTCCCCGCGCCGCACCCGGTCGCCCTGGCCGCGGCGGAGGCAATTCTCTCGATTCTCAAGAACAACACGGTTTACGAGCACCTCGAGAAACGCACTGACCAGCTGGTTGGCGGGCTTGGCGCGCTAGCCGAGAGATTCTCTCGGCCCATGGTCATCAACCAGGTCGGGTCGGCCTTTGCGCTGTATCTCTCGAAAACGGCTGTGGTCGATCGGAAAAGCGCGGTGGCTTCTGACGGCGATGGCTACCGTCGACTGGCGTCACTCCTTCGGGATGAGGGCGTCCTGATGCCGAGGCAGCCCGGACGTGCGGCGTTTCTTTCCAGCACCCACGGCGCCAAGGATATTGAAGAAACGCTGGCGGCGTTTGAGAAGGTGTTCCTCCAACTACATCAGGAGGAATTGCCCTGACAACTCCGAAGTCCGTTCACCAACCCACCAACGACAGTCGAGAACGTGCGCTTCTGATTGGTCTGGTCGTGCCCGGTCTCCCGCGTCCGGTGGTCGAGGAACACCTCGACGAGCTCGAGCGATTGGTCGACACGGCCGGTGCCGAAGTGGTCGGTCGCGGCCTGCAGGAGCTCACCAAAGCCAAAGCGGCGACCCTGGTGGGGCGCGGCTTCCTGGGCCGGTTGGCCGAACGTTGCGAGGACGAGGATATCGACTCGCTGATCTTCGATGAGGACCTCACGGCGTCTCAGATCCGGAACATCGAGGGTGAAATATCGCGCCCCGTCAAGGTCCTCGACCGTGCCGCCGTAATCCTCGATATCTTCGCCCAACACGCCCGCAGCCGCGAAGCGCAGACCCAGGTTGAGCTGGCACAACTGAGCTATCTGCTGCCGCGACTGACCCGGCGCTGGCAGCATCTTTCGCGGCAAGCGGGTGGAATCGGAACCCGTGGTGTTGGTGAGACCCAGCTCGAGATCGATCGTCGGCTGATCAAGCGTCGGATGGCGCAGCTCCGCAGGAAGTTGGCGGTGATCGAGCGCGACCGGCGGCTCCGCCGCGAGCGCAGGGCTGACCTTCCAACCGTTGCGATCGTCGGATACACCAACGCCGGCAAGTCGTCGCTCTTCCGGCGGCTCACCCGGGCGGATGTGCTGGTGGAGGACCGTCTCTTCGCAACCCTCGATCCGCGTGCGCGGAGGGTGGCCCTCGGTGAGTCGCTGACCGCGGTGCTGACTGACACGGTCGGGTTCATCCGCAAGCTGCCGCATGATCTGGTGGCTCCCTTTCGCTCGACTCTCGAAGAAGCCACGGTCGCCGATCTCGTTTTGCATGTCGTCGATGCCTCCCACCCTGCCTGGGAGGAGCACTTGCGGGTAGGAGAGGAAGTTCTCGGCGGGCTTGGCGTAGATCGCGACCGGGTGTTGGTAGTGCTCAACAAGGTAGATCTCCTCGGTGTCGGATTCCGCAGCGCCAACGGTCGCCGGCCGGGGTCGGTGTCGGTTTCGGCGGTGAGCGGCGAGGGCATCGCCGGACTCAAGACCGTCATCCGCTCGACGGTGCTGTCGGCGCCCGATGTGGCGATTCTGCGCGTCCCCTTGGAAGAGACGGAGTTGGTTCAGCGGGCCGTTTCTCTGCCTCACCAGCTGGCTCGTCGGTTTGAAAACGGACGGGTTGAGCTGGCGATGCGGGTCGATCCGCGTTTCTTGGTCGATGCGGGACTTGCCCCATATCGGGTCGGGTGTTGGGGAGACCACGGCGGCGAGGGAGGGGCGTGATGCCGATCTACGAGTTTCTCTGTCGGGCATGCAACCGGATTTTCAGCTTTCACTCCTTCAAAGTCGCGACTGAGAAGGTCCCGACCTGCCCCAAGTGCGGCGCGACCGACCTCCATCGCGTTCCGTCACGATTCGGAGTGGCGTCTCCGCCGAAAGCAGCGGCCGGCGGAGATGCGGACGGCGATGGCCTTGACGACCCCCGCGTCGAGCGCGAGATGATGCGTTTTGCCTCGGAGCTCGAAAATATGGACGAAAACGACCCACGGGCGATGGCCGCCGCTGTGCGCCGGATGACCGAGATCGCGGGCGAACCGGTGACGCCGGCGATGGAAGAGATGATTCGCCGGCTCGAGGCCGGCGAGGATCCGGAAAAGGTCGAGGAAGAGCTCGGAGACGTCCTCGAGGAAGAGATGGGCGATGAGGGCGGCGGCTTTTCGGGAGCTCCACCCACCCGCGACGACCGCATCTATCCGATGTAACCCCACCCAACCGCCCACCCGAATTCGGAGTTAGGAATTCGGAATTCGGAATTCCCACCCACCCATCCAGGGATCGAGGCATGCCGGGGACCTAGATGCTGGATGCTGGATCCGCCCGCTCTCCCAAGGAGAAACCGCAGATTACGCAGATAGACGTAGATGACATCCAACCGGTGCCCACAGATTCCTCCACTCGTGCGCTCCGCTCACTCGGTCGGAATGACACCGAAAAACTGTCATTCCGAGTGACGCCGAATTCCGAATTCCGAATTCCGAATTCCAAGCTCGGTCAGGCTTGCTGGAACCTCGAGCGGACCTCTTTGACGCTGGCGACAACATCCGGCGCCATCCAGGCGAGGAAGAAGACCGCCAGCGCCCATGAGAGGAGCCCGTAGATCATCTCGAAGGATGGTGTCACCAGGTGGAGGCCGTAAAGTCCGATATTGATCGCCAGCCATCCCGCGGTCGGCAGCCATCGACCCTTGCCCAAAGGAACCAGCAGGAGCATCACCCAGTAATAGCAGGTGAGCACGACCACGGCGAAGATCACCGCCACACCGAGCACTGAAGCCTGAGGTAGATCCTGCCGTCGGGCCGCGAGGAAGACGGCGGTCAGGAAGATCCCGCTGACAAGAAGTACGGTGGGTCGCCTCTGGCGCTGGAGCCGGTTCATTTTCTCCTGCCAGTGGATCCACGGCTCGGGGAGCCGAAAATCGACATTCTCCCGGCGCATCGTCGCTCGGTCGTAGAGCACCGTGTTTCGAAGGCCCACATTGTTGGTCAGCCAGGTGTCGTGATGCTTCTCCAAATTTGCTCGAAAGTGTGGCCACGCGGATGGGCCGATACCGCTCAGACAGCCGGCCGCCAAGCTGATCGCGATCCCAGCCGCAAAGCCTGCGGCGACGCGTCCAAAACGGGTGATCGGTTGCCGTCGCACCAGGGCGTGAATACCGAGGACCGCGGCGCCGACCAGGAAAGCGCCCGGGAAGACTCGAACCATCGCTGCATAGGCGATCAGTCCACCGCCGAGGGCGTATCTCTTTCTGTGAAAAAGGCAAATTGCGATCGCGGTTGCCGCCAGCCAGTCCTGACGGAGAAAAGCGCCACCGACCCAGTAGAATCGCCACGGGTAGCCAAGGCCGAATACGATCAGAGAAAGACAACCCACCCGTGAGCCGTAGGTGCGAAAGACCATTACGAAGAGCGCGGCGATCAGCAGGGGGTCGAGCCACGCGAGAGCGCTCAGGCTGCCGCCGCTCGCCGCTGGCCAGCGGGAAAAGATGCGCGCCGCAAAGGTCCAGGTGGGGGTCGGGTTGTAGCCGTGGTCGTGACGGATCCTCGTGATGTAGTTGTAGTTGTTGGAGCGCAGGAAATAGCGAACGTCGGCAACAAAAGAACGCCACCGGTCGGTGGAAAAACGCTTGCGGACCTCCTGCTCGTGATCGGCAAGGGTCGAGGTTCGGACCACCTCGTTTGTGCGCAAATCGCGCATATGAGATTGCGGTGGATGTTCGAGGCCGATTTCCCGTTCCGCCGCCAGCGATGCGACATAAAGACCGTCGTAACGCACCTCTGGGAAATACTTGGAGCCCAGGAAGTAGTGAAACTGCTCCCAGTGATGAATGCCTGACCTGCCGTGGAACTGTCCGAAATTGGTGTAGGCGAGTGCCGCGACGGTGGCGGCCAGCCACAGCAGCTGGCCCGCCTTCTCGGGTTTGAGCGGGCTCGCCGGACGATGGCGCCAAGCAACGATTGCCAAACAGAAGACGCTCAGGCCACCCTTGACGAGGATTTCGGTGGTTGCTTCCACGTTCAGAGCTTAGCAGGAAGGCAGGTCGAATCAGGAATGAGGAATTTCCGCCCGACCAGTCCCGAATTTCGGATTTCGGATTTACCTCCCGCCCACCCTGCGACTCGATTTTCAAATTCTATGCGCCTCTGCGTTAGGTTTTCGGGGACGGGGACGGGGACGGGGACGGGGACGGGAACGGGCGCGGAGGCGGGGCTCACGCTGCGACGCGCGAGCTGGCGACCGGACTGC
>CBDTWX010000406.1:0-5417 GCA_965364305.1 uncultured Thermoanaerobaculia bacterium | reverse complement strand
CACGGATCTACCGATTCTCCGCTGTCGATGGGATCTATGACATTGCGTTCGACACTTCCGACATCGTCAACGTCTCTCCGGCGACGGTCGTCGACGTCGCCCTCGCCTCGAACCGGGATGGTCCGGACAACCAGATCTATTTCGCCGTCATCGCCAGCGACGGAACCCTGCGCTTCTTCTGGGACGACGCGGACGACGGCAAGACCTTCGTGGAAGACTCCCCAGGCATCTCCGATGCCTGCTGCGGGCTCGACCTGACCTTTAATCCCCAGGCCGCCACCCACGATCTCTTCCTCTCCTACTTCGATACCGGCTCGGATCTGCGAGTCTGGAGATCCAACTTCTGGGAGGAAGTCCTACATGTTTGGCAAATCGATTCCCGAAATAGGAGTAGGATCTCCGCGGCCGGAGACGAGGTCGTTGTCTGCTACGAGTTGGATTTAACTGGAACTGGCGGCTACGGCATCGACGTCTGGCGGAGCTACGACGCTTTCGACAGCTATGTTTTTGACGTGATAGCCGAACCGCTACCGGGCGGCACCAACTACTACGGCTGCGACGTCACCGCCCGCAACGGCGAGGGGTTCGCGGTGACCTACACCCACGAAGAGGGCGACTTCGATCCGGTTTACTTCCGGCGGCATGCGGGAGCACCAGGGGACCCGTGGGAAGATCGAGTCGTGGTCAACGAAACCGACGCCGCAGTGACCACCATCTTCCGGACGAGCCTCACGTGGCTCCCCCCAAACCATTATGGCGTGGCCTTCGTCGAGAGCGTTTCGGCACTCCCCTACTTCGACCGCGTCGCGAGCCCCAGCCCGATCTTCACCGACGGCTTCGAGTCCGGCGACACCGCAGCCTGGTCGGCGACCGTGCCGTAAGGTGCCTTGTCATAAACTCGCCGATTCTCGGACTTCACCACGTCGCCTTCCGGTTGGCTGATGACGACGCCCAGGCGGACCGGCAGACGCGTCTTTTCGGCGCCGGTCACTGCACCTCCGAGGTCGAGGACCGCATGTACTTCCGTTCGATCTACTTCAGGGAACCAGTCGGCGTGCAGTTCGAGCTTGCGGCCGACACTCCGAGCTTCGTGACCGACGAGTCCGTCGACGAGCTGGGGATCCGATCCGGTTGAGAGTCTTTGGTTGACACGTCGACCGGAAAGTGCAGGCGGCTCGAGCGCTTCAGCTCGGGCGCTCGAGTGCGAAAGAGTCGAGAGTACGGCACCAGAGCGAGCCGCCCATGCGGCCGACGGCGCGCAGTCGCTCAGGGTGCACCCGTCCATCGACGGGGTCTCGCAGCGCGGGGTCGATGTGCATCAGGAGCACGCGGCCGACGACCAATGATCCGGCCCCGCCTTCTTCCCCGTAGGTGTGGATCTCCTCGAGCGTGCACTCGAGCCCCACGGGCGATTCGGCTACCAGCGGCGCCTTGACCCTCTGGGCAGCCACAGGCGTCAGCCCCGAATGCTCGAACTCGCTGTCGCCGTAGGGCAACGACGCCGCGCAGCTGTTGACCTGATCGGCGATTTCTTCGGTCACCACCGACACGGTGAACTCGCCAACCTGCTCGACGTTTCTCAGCGTGTCCTTTTTGGAGCCGGTGCGCCCTACGCGATGCGGTGCGAACGCGAGAAACGGCGGGTTCGACGACACGATGGTGAAGAAGGAAAACGGCGCCAGGTTCGGGACGCCGTTGGGGTCGACCGTCGCCACCAGCGCGATCGGCCGCGGAATCACGACCTCTGTCAACCGCCGGTAGCCTTCCACCCACGACGTCGTCGCGGTATCGATCGTGTCACGCTTCGGGTGGCTCATGGTGGGCTCGATTCTACATCATGGGTACCCATGGGTGACGAGCAGCTCAAGCTCCCAAAGCCGATGTGCCACGGCGCCGCTCCAGCTCCTCGCGAATCTCGTTCGCCCGCTCTTCGGTGATGTCGTAGTTGCGCATGACCCACATCGCGAGCAGGGTCCCCACGATCGGCACGAGGGAGTACGCGATCCTGAGTCCGGTGACCGCCCCGGGCGGTTGCACCGGCGCATCCGGGACGAAGCCGACCAGACCCATGATGAGCCCGCTCATTCCACCCGCGAACGCCATGCCGAACTTCACCATCCACCAGTAGATGGCGCCGAAGGTCCCCTCCCGCCGCGATCCGGTGTTGAGCTCGTCGAGGTCGCAGACGTCCGCGGTCATCGAGGTCATGGGCGTGAACAGGCCACCGATTCCGAAGGCGAACAGCGGGAGCGGGAGCAGCATCAGCAGGGGATTCTCCGGGCGAAAGGACCACCAGAACATGGCGTAGCCGACGATGGACACCCCCTGTGAAATCAGGAACGTGTTCTTCTTTCCCAGCCGCTGAGCGGCCAAGGTGACGATGGGGATGACCAGAAAGCAGCTGCACAGGGCGCCGATGGTGCCGAACCAGGCAGGCCAGGTGCCGGCCGCCCCGGCATCGCCGTCGAAGAGGTAGTAGACGACGATGAAAAAGGCGAATGCGGCCACGGTCTGGAAGGCGTTGAATACGAAGAAGGTCGCCAGGCACAGCTTTCTAAAAGGTGCGCACCTGAAAACATCCCCGAAGCCCCTGACGAAGAGAGCGAGGTTCTCTTTGATGTTCTCCCGGCTCAGCTTCTGCAGGTTCTCGGCGTTGGCAGTCGATGGGCTGCGGCAAAAGAGCGCGGGAACGAGAGCGAGGCACATACACCCCAGGCCGACCCACACCGCGAGGCTCCTCGCCCCCGCGGCCGCCGACGGAAAGAGCCCGGGGTCGTAGATCAGCACCCAGAACCACGGAGCGATCACCCAGGCCCACTGGCCGATCCACTGCGCCACGCCCATGAGCCGGGTGCGCTCGTGAAAGTCGGGACTCATCTCGTATCCCATGGCTACGTAGGGGGTTGCGAAAATGGTGAGACCGACATAGAAGATCAGCGACAGGATCAGGAAATAGGTGAAGTTGAAGGCCAGGCTGTTCTCTTCATACATCTGCCACATGACGACGAAGGACAGGCCGGTAATGATGGCGCCGAGAAAGATGTAGGGCTTCCTGCGCCCCCACCGCGACCTCGTGTTGTCGGTGATAAAACCCATGAACGGGTCGGTGACCGCATCGAGCATGCGCGGGACGAAAAAGAGAATGCCCCACAGGAACGGTGGAAACCCGAGCCCCTTGACCAGGACCACCACGAAGATGCTCAGGGCGGCGGGGAACATCTGATTGCCCAGCATGCCAACGCCGTATGCGATCTTCTGACCCAGCGGGACCATGGGGCCGGGGACCGCAGCTCGCACAGACACGTCGTTCATCAAAAACTCCAACCGTTCGACAGCCGCTCACGCGCCCGGCTGCGTCATGACTCCAGAATGTGGCTGAGGTGCACGTCGACGCGCACGATCCTGCCCGATCGTCGGAAGATCTCGTGGCTTGTTTCCCGATCCAGGACCGTTCCGTCCAGCCTCCGGGTCGAGCCGTCGGAAGATTGCAGGGTAAGGGTCTCGTGCTCCGCGAGCCGGTAAACGATCGGGACCTGGCAGTAGGTGAAGGCGAGCGTTCCCTGGTCCAGCTCGAGGGTCTGCGGGGCGCCGTTGACGTCGACGTACTCGAATCGTTCGGCCGAGCGCAGGAACTCATTCCCACGCAGGAGAACCGGCCGAAACAGCATCCGGCCGTCTCTGACCTCGAGACCGAACTCGCCGAGCCGGGTGAGGATCTCCTCCTTGACCTGGCCGGTCATTCCGGGCTGTCTGACGCCGGCGAAGCCGGGTGTGTGGGAGTAGGGGTCCGTGGGAAAGGCGCCGTACACGTCTGGCGACTTGTTGAAACCCAGCCCAGCGCGGACGTCGTAGTATCTCCGGGCGAGTTCCCCGAAGGCCTCGTCGCCAGACGCGGCAGCAGCCAGGCAGGACTCCTGGACCGCGAGCAGGAGCTTGCTGACCATGTGCCAGTAGATGCAGCCCAGACCCTCGTAGCCGTAGAAGGTCCCGGAGCGGCCGGTGAACCGCGCGTGATCGAAGACCGACTCGAAGATCTCGCACACCAGCTCCCGCTCCTCGTCGACGAGACGCCGATATCCGTCTCCCGCAAGCTCATCGAGAGCCGTGTGAACGTCGCGGACGTTCTTGAACAGACCGTTGAAGTGCAGGTTGCCGTCCACGTCCTCTTCGACGAGGTCGGTGTTGGCATTGGAGACGAGCCGGTTGATCAACTGCGACCGCTCGGCCTGGGTGGAAGGAATGAGGTTCTTCTCGAGAAAGCCCGGCAGCACCCGGTTCGGGTAGAGCATGTACGAGTGCTGGTCGCTCCGGTACATCTCGCTGCGCCGGAGGGCCTTCAGGACCGACAGGGCCTCTCCGGTGGTGAGCGCGCCCGAGCTGACAACCGCCACCTGACCTTCGAGCATGGGGTCCAACCGTCTGACGGAAATCCCCGAGGCCGAGAACTCCAGGACGTTGTAGGCGTGGTAGAGGCCATCGCCTCTCTTGTTCAGCCCGATGGTCTGATCGAAGAACTCGAGCGTCAGCTCGAAAAAGGCCAACACCTCGGCAAGCTCGATGCCTTCGCTCCTCCCACTCAAGCTTTTTGCGTAGATCCCGGAGCGGTACCTCTCGGCGATGCGGCCGACACCGTCGAGCAGCGATTTGCGGTCCGTGTCGTCGATGTCGCCCTTCTCGAGAAGGTGACGATGCTCTTTGAAGACCGCAAAGACTCCGCCGAACCAATCCGCGATCTCAGTATTGAGCGTCAACCGCGGCTCCTCGGCGGCGGCGAACAAATCGATACAGAACGACACGAAACGCCGCGCGTAGCAGAGGGTCACCATGGAAACGCCGTACCCGGCCAGGGCGTTGTTGGCGTCGTTCCACTCCGGGCGCTGGGTGTTCATCCAGAAACCGGCCCCGGGGACGAAGCAGCAGATCTTGGCCAGCAGGGGCACCAGGAGCTTTTCGGCCAGATTCGCCCGGCAGATCGCCCCCGACATATCGGTGAGGTACCTGCCGTCGAAACCGACGGCCTCCAATCTCGTCGCGATCTGCTGCTCGCGATCGACGTTGTAGGCAATCGAGTTGCGGGGATCCGCGAGGAGTTCCTCATAGGGTTTGATGTCGTAGGGGACGTCAGCATACACGAAGCGGCGATCGACGAGGAGCGCCTCGAGCTCGCCCGGGTGGTGCTTTCGCGAAAGCTCGAGGAGCTTGAGCAGGTAGATCAGCTGGTGATCCCCCCAGTAACCGAAGTTCGCCCACGGTTCGTCGAGACTGGGAGCTTCCCAGTCGTAGCCGTCCCTTGTGACCCGGTAGGGGTTGTGGCCGTCGGCGGTCGTGGTGTTGACGAACTTGCTGATCACGCTCTCCAGGAACTCGGGGAAGGAGAGGCACAGGGCCTCCCAGTTCTGGAAGATGTCGCGCCAGTT
>CBDTWX010000405.1:0-5455 GCA_965364305.1 uncultured Thermoanaerobaculia bacterium | reverse complement strand
GGAGGAGAGCACGTCATCTGAGGCGGACGCCGGCGCGGCCGTCGACTCGGAAGAGGGAGAGCCCGCAACCGCAGCGGCAGCCGAGGGCACCGGCAGCGCAGGGATCTCGGCCGAGCAGCCTCTCGCACCAAAGGTCAAGTCCGCCGAAGGCGGAGACGAACGCGAGGAGCGTGTCGTCGCCGCCGAACCCGGTCCCGTCAACATCCACAAAAGCCGTGACCTCGAGCGGCGCATTCAACTTCCACCGCCGAAACCTCTCCCGAAGGGCACGATCGTCATCGCCATCGGTGACCCGCTATTTGCTGGTGAAGCTGAGGCGTATGTCGAGGGAGCGCTTGGCCGGGCGGGCATCCAGGTCATCGACGAGAATGGCATCCCGGGCGCTGCCGACCTGATTGCCGCCGCGAGCGACCGCGAACCGGGCGAGATGCACCGCATCCTGAAGCCCTATGCGCGAAACGCGGTGATGTTGAGGGTCGACTACCTCGGTGAACGACCGCTGATGTACATGGGCCAGCGGGACCTCGCCTTCCAGGCACGGGTCACCGTGGTGCCCATCGATCTCCACGGGAAACAACAACTTGCCCAGCCGATCAGAACGAGGGTCGAGTACACCCACCTCTCCGCACCGCGTGTGGTGGAAGAAAAGCTCCGCGCACCGACCCGCCGGGTCGTCCAGGTGCTCTCCGCAGCCTCAGCGCAGTAGGCGCCGTAGAGTTCCTCGGCTGATCGTCCGGAGGCCGGAAATCATGCACGTTCTCACCTCGCTGGTGCTCGCGATGGCCATACAGTCCGTCTCACCGACGCCTGCGGCGGCCCGGGGGCTCACTTTCGAGGGAGAGGAGGCCGAAGAGCTCCTGCGAACCGCCACCGTCGTGTCCGTCAGGAGCTTCAAAACACGGGCCGGCACGCGACCGAAAAAGGTCGAGATGTCGGATGGGGAGCGCACCGCCTTCGCCGTTTTCAAGACAATTGACGAGAGCGAAGTTCTGAAACACTTCGACGACAGCACGGTTGAATTCCAGTGCACCGACTGCTTCAAGTACGAGATCACGGCATATCAGCTCGACGAACTGCTCGGGCTGGGGATCGTGCCGCCCACGGTCAGGCGCCGTATCAATTAGGACGTGGGGTCTCTCAGCCTGGGGGTCGAAGGCGCGATGACCGAGGACGAGCTCGAGCAACGGCTCGAAGAATGGCTCAACAAACGCCAGATCGAGTCGCTCTGGGTACGCCGCAACCTGATCCTCGAGTTTTGACATTGTCTGAGCCCTCTTCCTTCAAGTCGGCAGAATCACTCGGGCAAACAACGTCAAAGGAGGCTCCTCTCGGGAAGCTCGATGAAGTACGTGCCACCTCGAAGTCGGCAGCTCTCTGCCGACGTGAGTTGGTCGCCGCCCTCAGTCTCTGCTGCCCAGAAGGCCCGCACGGACCAGGAAGTACAGGAGCGTCGAGATCGACGCCGCCACCGCAGCGACATAGGTCAAAGCGGCCGCGTTGAGGACCTTGTCCATCCCGCGGCGTTCAGCGACCCCGACGATACCCTTTTCGACCACCAGCGCCTTGGCGCGGTTCGAGGCGTCGAACTCCACCGGCAGGGTGACGATCTGAAAGAGAAGAACGGCTGAGAAGAGAACCGCGCCCACCAATACCAGATTCGGTGAAATGAAGAGCCCGAGAAGCATCACCATGTAGCCGAGGTTCGAGCCGATGCTCGCGGTCGGCACGAGCGCCGACCGCAGCTTGAGCGGCCCGTAGTGCCTGGCGTGTTGGATGGCGTGACCCGCCTCGTGGGCAGCGATCCCGACCGCAGCGAGCGACCGCGAGTCGAAGACCCCGTCCGACAGGGCGAGGGTCCTGGTGACCGGGTTGTAGTGGTCGCTCAACATCCCACGTGAGCGGGAGATCTGCACGTTGTCGATCCCGGCGCCATCGAGCAGACGCCGGGCCGCCTCGGCGCCGCTCATCCCCGACGAGACCGGCACCCTCGAGTAGGTCTTGAAGTTCGCCTTTGTGCGCCAGCCGGCCCATAGCGAGAAGAAAAAGGCCGGCGCAATGAAAAGAAAGTACATCGGATCGAAAATCATGGCACACCCTCCATCAGCGTGCTTTGGCGCTCGGAACGAGCACGACACCTCATACTACCTGCATTCGAGGCAGGAAATTCCTCGCGTTGCGCGGGGAGAGCGGCTACCATCCCTGCCGAGGAGGATCCATGGCGTCTCGTACCGGACAGTTTTTTTCGCACGTGCTGGTCATCGTTTTCGTAATCGGTCTGGCGTTGGCCGTCTTTTCGCGCTTTGGAGGCCATGAGCTGGCAATCGGGAATCTCATTCTCCGCACTCAAACCGGAACATCCTATCCGTTGAAATCACCACCTCCCGCCGCCCTCTCGGCACCACCATCCTCCGGCACGGATGAATCGTCTTCTCTCGAGCCGAGGCCGAAGAATGTCATCATGATCATCGGTGACGGCATGGGCGTAGGCATCGTCAGCGCAGCATCGGCCCTCCTGGAGAAACCGGGCGCCAATCTCGCAATGACCGAAACACCCTTTGTCGGCCTCATGAGCACCTGGGCGTCCAACAACCTCAGTCCCGACTCGGCCTCCACAGCCACTTCGATGGCGACCGGTTTCAAGACGCGAACGAAAGCGATCGGAGAGCTCGAGGACGGTCGGAAAGTGCGCAACCTCTTCGAGGCGGCCCGGGAGCGGGGTCTCGCCACCGGTGTTGTCACGACCTCCGCGCTCGTCGATGCCACCCCGGCCGCCTTTCTCGCCCACACCGAATCGCGCAACGACTACGACACGATCTTCGAGCAGATCATCGCCTCAGGGACCGATGTACTGATTGGCGGAGACTGGTCCGCAAGAAAAAAAGCGCAGCGCAACAACCGCTACATGGAGTTGATCGAGAACGCGGAGGTGATGGGCGCCGAACACGGGTACATGGTGACCCGCGACCCGGCGGCTCTCGAAACCGCGAGCACGCCGCTCCTCGCGCTCTTTCCGCCGCGACCCACCGAGCGGTTGCAGCACGGTCCGTCGCTCGCCCTTGCAACACGACACGCGTTCAGGCTCCTGCGGGAGAGCCCTGACGGCTTCCTGCTTCTCGTCGAGTCCGAGCTCATCGACGAGGCGGCCCACGACAATGACATCTCGAGGGTGATGGCGGGCATGCGCGAGCTCGATGACGCTGTGGCGACTGCCCTCGAGCTTTCCGTCCTCAGTGGCGATACGCTGGTCGTGGTCGCAGCCGATCACGACACCGGCGGGGTCGGCCTCGTCGACGGGGATTACTCCAACGGCCGGGCGATAGCGCGTTGGGCGCACGACTACCACACCTCGACATTTGTCCCCGTCTTTTCGTTCGGTCCCGGCGCAGCGTCGTTCACCGGTGTCTTCGACAACACCACCTTTGGGCCGAAGATTGCCCGGCTCCTCGGTCTCGAGCCCCTCCCGCAATTGGCTGATTTCTCCGCAAATTGACCGAATCGAGGCTTTCTGCTATCCTCCCGGCGTTTTGAGCGGCCCTCTGGTCGCGGAGGATGACAGCATGAATCTCCGAAAAGGTCTCAAAAGGCTGGTTCTCGGTCCCGAACAGCAAGCAATCCCGATGCTTGGTCGCAACGACCGCTGCTGGTGCGGCTCGGGCAAGAAGTACAAGGCCTGCCACCTCGACACAGATAACCGCAAACGCGTGGCTGACCGCAACGCCATGGTTGGTTCCCGCACAGGTGGGATGTTCTAGCCACCCGCCCACCCACCCCTCAAAAAAGCGCCGGGGAGGCCGCGACGACCTCCCTGGCGCTTTTTTTGAGAGGGCAGCACGGGACTACGAGCGGAGTCTGGTTTGTTAAGTGTGATGGGAGTGCATCATGGCTGAGCTGGAAATCTTCGACCCGAAGCGTCACGATCACGGCGTCTGCACGATCGACCATGTGTTGGCCGAGGTCGTGGACGAATTGCAGGATCAGGCCGAGTCGCTGGCCACGCCGCTCGGAAAGACCTTTACCGGTCACCCGCTGCCGTCACGCAAAGAGGTGGTACAGATGATCGAATTGCTCCAGTCGGTCATCTTCCCCGGCTATGTCGGCAATCGAGACGTCACGGAAGAAAGCCTCGGCTACCACATGGGAGCGGCGCTCCACCGTGCCTCGCTGATCATGGTCGATGAAATCCACCGCGGGCTCTGCTTTGCGTGCCAACGAGAAAAAAACCAACGAACCCCGGAGGCGTGTCTTGGCCAGGCACAGCAAACCACCGTCGAATTCCTACGCCGACTGCCCAGACTGCGGCAGATGCTCGCCCTCGACGCAGTTGCAGCCTACGAGGGCGACCCCGCCGCATCAAGCCCCTCGGAGGCGATTTTTTGCTACCCGGGGGTCCTCGCCGTCACCTGTCATCGGATCGCCCGCGTGCTTTACGAGTTCGACGTTCCTCTGATCCCACGCATCATCGCCGAGCACGCGCACAGCCGCACCGGGATCGACATCCATCCGGGCGCCACCATCGGAGAACGAATCTTCATCGACCACGGGACCGGAGTGGTGATCGGCGAAACTGCCATCATCGGTGACCGGGTACGCATTTATCAGGGCGTCACACTGGGCGCCAAAAGCTTTCCACTCGACGACGAGGGCAACCCGATCAAAGGCATCGCACGCCATCCCATCATCGAGGACGAAGTGACGATCTACTCGGGCGCCACAATTCTCGGACGTATCACCATCGGAAAAGGCGCCGTGATCGGCGGCAACGTGTGGATCACCCGCGACGTGCCGCCCGGAGCCCGGATCTCACAGGTGCGGGCACGATCCGAGCATTTCGAGAATGGCGGGGGAATCTGAATTCCGAATTACGAATACGGGATTCAAGGCGAGCGCGTTCGGGTGAGATCTTTTCGAAGCAGGCGCACCTCCTCGGTCAGCGCGTCGACCTTGCGTTCGAGAATCACGGTGTTGTCCATCATCATCTCGTCGACAAAGACCGCGTTGGCCAACGACAGACCGAGGATGCCACCAATGAGGACCGCCACCACGAAGAAGATCCTTGCTCCCGCGACCATGACCCGAGGAGACGCCATGGTCGAATTCTCCGCCGCTCTTTCGGCCAGATTTTCGGCGATCTCGTTCCACCCTTCGACAGTAAAGACCTGGAAAATCGAGTAGCCGGCTACAACCGGGTTGCCGAAGTGCTCGCGGTCGAGATCGCGGAACATCAGGGTCGCCATCACGGCAAGAATCAGGTTGATCAACAGCAACGCGAGAAACACCCCGATCGAGGCGCGCAAGGCGCGGCGGATTCCCGTCACGAGATGATCGAGGTTCGGAATGAAGCGGAGCACCCGGAACAGTCGAAAAAGCCGGCCGAGACGGAGAATCAGGATGAAGGCGAACTGGCTGACGTGGAGAAACGGGCCGAGAAGTGCAGGCAGGCTGACCACGACCACGG
>CBDTWX010000404.1:0-5494 GCA_965364305.1 uncultured Thermoanaerobaculia bacterium | reverse complement strand
CTGGGTGCGGTGCATCGGGCCTTGCAGCCGAAGATTGGTGAATAGTCCGGGCTAGCAAGGCTCCCGGTCACTTACCAAGTGGCTTCACGGCGCAGGAGAGCCAGGAACTCGTCACGCACCATACGATCGGCAAAGCATCCACGCAGAGCCGATGTGGTCGTCAGAGCTCCGGTCTTCTTGACCCCCCGCATCTCGACACACAGATGCCGGGCCTCGATCACCACCATCACGCCCTGCGGGTTCAATTTCGACCACAGAAACTCGGCCACCTGCTCGGTGAGCCGCTCCTGAAGCTGTGGCCTCTTGGCGTAAAACTCGAGGATACGCGGCAGTTTTGACAGCCCGACGATGGTCGATTCAGGTATGTAGGCAATGTGAGCATGGCCGTAGAAGGGGACGAGGTGGTGGGCGCACATGGAGTAAAAGGGAATCTCCTTTTCGATCACCATGTGGTGATAACCCTCCTCGTTTGGAAAGGTCGTGACCTTGGGCTCTGCACCCTCGCGCAGACCGTGGAACATCTCCAAGTACATCTTGGCGACCCGCTCCGGCGTCCCCTCGTAATTGGGATCGTCGAGGTCGAGATTGAGTTCTCGCATCACGGCCTCCATGTGGCCTGCGATGGATGTCACAATGCGTGCCTCGTCTCCGCGAGGAATCGAGTTGTCGCCATTGGCGGATACTTTTTCAGCCGCCTGCCGTTTGTCGCTGTCGAGCGCAGCAATTTCGCTCATCGAGAGTCTCCCTTACCTTCGCCAATCGCGCAAAAGGGTAGCGTATTCCAGGCCGAGCATCAAAGAAACTCGGGAGCCCACCCTTTCACCCGGATACAGCATGCAGGATGCAGGGGACGGGTTCAGCGGACGGAAAATCCGAAAACCGAAATATCCTCGGATGGGCGGGTTGGAGTTCCTCATTCCGAATTCCTTATTCCGAATTCCGAATTCCGAATTCCGAATTCCTCCTACGCCCTCTCTGCTACCATCCACTCCATGGCGGGCGGAATTCTCATCACCGGTGTCCACGGTCAGCTCGGAGGAGCCGTCGCAGCGGTCTGTCGGACTCGGCGCCTCGAATATGAGGGGCGAGACATCGATACTCTGGACATCTGCGATCAAAAGGCCGTGGAAGAGTGGGTTGTCAACGCCCGGCCAGTCGCGGTCATCAACTGCGCCGCCTTCACTGCGGTTGATGACTGCGAGTCCAATGAAGAGCTGGCTCTGGCGGTCAATGCGACCGCGGTGGGATATCTTGCCGCAGCATGCCAGAAGATCGGCGCCGGGCTCGTGCAGATCTCGACCGACTACGTCTTCGCGGGCGACGGAGACCAACCCTACACCGAGGACAGCCCGGTAGCGCCCAAAAGTGCCTACGGACGTACAAAGCTGAGAGGGGAAGAACAGGCACGAATGTTGGAAAAACACCTGATCGTGAGAACCGCGTGGCTTTACGGCCACGGAAGCCGGAATTTCGTCGAGGCCATACGCAGCCAGATCGAAGAAGGTGCCGAGAACCTGACGGTGGTTGCCGATCAAAAGGGCTGCCCGACCTACTGCGAGGATCTCGCAGAGACCCTGATTGATCTGATCGACGCCGGAGCTCAAGGCACGGTACACGCTGTGAACGCCGGCGACACGACATGGCACGGTTTCGCCCAGGAAATCGTGAAATGTCTGGGTGCCCACGTCGATGTCCGGCCGGTTACAACCGCGGAGTTTCCGCGACCGGCTGAAAGGCCGGCCTACTCGGTGCTCGACACTTCTCTTCTCGAGGGAATCCTGGGGCGTTCCATGCCGCCTTGGGACGAGGCGCTGGCACGCTATCTCGGGCAATCATGAGAGTCCTCATAACCGGCGTCGCAGGGTTCGTGGGCCGACACCTCGTAGAGCATCTCAACGCAGTTGCGCCTGGCACCGAAATCTGGGGGCTGGTGTGGTCGGAAGACCCCACCGAGGTTCCACCAACGGTTCACCGGCTCACCGGCGACCTCGCTCTCCAGTCGTCGTTGACCCACGCCATCGACTGCGCACGGCCCGACATCGTCTTCCATCTCGCCGGCGCGACGTCGGTCGCCGAGTCGTGGCAGCAGCCGGAACGATCGTTCCAAGTCAACGCTCTCGGCACCCTGAATCTGCTCGAGGCGCTTCGCTCAGTTGATCGCCCTCCGACGGTCGTCGTCGCGACCTCTGCCGAAGTGTACGGCGTCGTTCCCGAGGAAAGGCAACCGATTGCCGAGGACATGCCGTTGAGACCAATCTCTCCATACGCGGCGAGCAAGGCCACCCAGGATCTGATCGCCGCACAGTATCACCGAGGTTTCTCCATCCCAACCGTGCGTCTTCGCCTCTTCCCACACACCGGACCCCATCGGCCGGCACATTTTGCCGCCTCGAGTTTTGCCCACCAGATTGCACGAATCGAGCGCGGTATCGATCCACCACGACTGTGGGTCGGAAATCTCGAGGCCGTTCGCGATTTCACGGATGTTCGCGACGTTGCACGGGCCTACTGGTTGGCAACAGCAACGGAGTGCGCGGGCAAGGCCTTCAATATCTGCTCGGGGCGAGGGGTCACCATCCGATGGGTGCTCGATACACTTCTTTCCTTTTCCAAGGTCGAGATCGAGGTCAAGATCGACCCCGCCCGGCTGAGGGCTTCCGACATACCACATCTTGTCGGGGATCACGGTCGATTTACCGCCGCCACCGGGTGGACACCTGAGATCCCAATCGAACAGACCCTGCAGGACCTGCTTGATGGCTGGCGGGAAGTCGTTTGATCGATTCAGGTAGGTGGTTGAGAACCGCCTGTTTCCGTGTCACAGTCGGTTTCCCGGGAGGAAACGCATGAATATGGAGCGGCGCAATCGAATTTCGCAGTGGATATTTGACTCGCGGTCAATTCTCGGCCGGTTCCATCTGTGGCTCGAGGATGTCGATCTGCGGTGGAACGGCGAACCGATCACCGAGGGAATTTCTTTTGTCGGCGGATCCCTCGAACGGGCCTTCATCGTCGCTACTGCGGTGACTGCCCTCGGCACCCGCCTGTTCGGCCGCTGGGGCGAAGGAGGTGATCTCGACAAGGCCGGCATCAACCGGGTCAAAAAAGATGCCGATGCGGTCTCTGCGTACGCCCTATCCGAGGCGCTGTGGTATCTCACCCGGAGCCTGCCAGAAAACCATGCACTGATGATCTCTCTTGGCGAGGGTCTGATGCCGAAGGCGGGCGAGACACCTGAGATGGGTTCGAATCCTCTGCTCGGTTTCGGTCGCGTCTATGCCCGGCCGCAGGTTGCTCGTTTTCTTGACCGAAGGGTCCACCGTCTGGTGAACGAGCCCTCCTATGAATGGCAGAGTTTTTGGAATGATCTGCAGGTCGCCGGGATTACAGTCTGGGGCGCGGCCGTCGACACCCTCGAAAACACCTCTCGGTTCGCCAAGGGAAGTCCGACCGGACCGATGACAGTCCTCCATCTCTTCGACCAGCCCCTGATGGTGGCGCGCCCATACGAGGGTTATATGGGAACCCTTGCACTACCGCGCGACGTCGTCGACACGGCGGCCGAACAATCCATCCTCATCGATTACCTCACGCCGCGCGCGAAGGTCATGCAGTCGATTCAGGAGTCGTATCCTGGCATCAGACCCGAAAACGTTCACGTGTGGACCCTCGGAGGCCCTTCCCGAGAACACCGTCTCAAGGGACTGTGGACAGAATGGCGAAAATTGGGCGTCCACCTCGTGGAGGACGGCTGGGAAATGCCCGATACCGGCATTCCGGTGTTTACCGAATCGGGCACCTATGCACCGACATTCAGGGTCGGACCCTACACCGATAGCGACGGGACACAGCATGTCCTCCTCTGTGACGGCTATGCCGCCTCCGCGGAGGCGGTGCAGGCCGCAAGCCTCGATCCCATCCTCGACCTTTCGACATCCATGTGCCTGTTCTCCTCGACCTTCAAAGCGCCCGCCGAGAAGGAGCGCCGAGTCATCTCCCTCGATCCCGACGATGTGGCTTTTGCGGACCGGTTGGAATCGATCCTCGGCGACGATCTGGAGCAACGAGACGTCGGGGACTATCAGGCGAGCCTCCGTTCGGCCCGCCAGGCCCTCATGCCGGTCGAGCGACGCACGGCCACCGCAGACGACTTCTTCCCACTCAAGAACTGGCGGGTCCTGGCTCTGGTCGGCTACATGCTCCCGGACCCATATTCCGGCGCCACGGGAGTCGAGGAGGTCGCCGAGGGTCGGTATCGCGTCACCACCCGTGCGGCGACCCGGCAGGGCGTGATCGACGTCACCCTCGAGATGAGCCTGATGGATCCGGTGGACGAGATGCGGATGGTCTTCTCGCCTCTCCTCGACCGTTTCTACTCCGGTCAGGATTTCCGCACGAGAGCCGTCAAGATCTCGGATTCCGGACGGATCCGCAACGAATTACAGACTCTGTGCTCGGAGGCCATCGAGTACCTGCCCGACGACCGGATGCTGGTTCATTTCAGCCAGATCGACGAATCCGTCCTCTCAAGAGACAAGAAGGAGCTCATCTATGAGGTCCTTCTCTGGTACAAGAAAAACCACCCGATCTGGTTCAAGTGGCTCGAGATTGAATGAGGAATCAGGAATTCTGAATTCGGAATTCGGAATTCGGAATTGCCATCCACCCTCCCCAGTAACCGGGAAGTTCTGCAGTCGGGCCAGTCGGCGCGCGTGCGGCGGAGGTGCCCGGCTCCCGACCTGACGATGTCCTGATCGTCAGGTCCGCGTGCCTGGCATCCTCTCGCGCTCACTCCGGCTGCAGGGACTCGAGGGTGGCGCGGAGGGCGGGGTCGATTCGGTGGGGCTTGCCGGTCGTGTTGTCGACGCAGGCGAGAAGAGTGACCGCTTCCGCCGCGACGATCCCATGCGCTTCGACCCGATACTCGAATGTGAACGAAGCGCCCTTGACTTCGCCGACCCGGATGCCGACTCGGACATCGTCGTACAATCTGACCGCACTCTTGTAGTCGATCTCCAGGCGCTTGACAAAAAATGGGATATCCAAGGCCTCCCGGCCGCCAAAACACTCACGCCACACCGCCGTCCGGGCAATCTCGAGGTAGGTCGCAAACGTCGCATTGTTGACGTGGGAAAAGGCGTCGAGATCACGCCACCGCACCTCAATCGGGCACGTGAAGGGATAGCCATCCATGGGCACGAGAGTAGCAGGGTGGACACCACCCATCGACCCGGATACCGGATACTGAACACTCGATGTTCGTGCTCGTGTTCGCGCTCGTGCTCGTGCTCCAGATCGAATTCGATACGTCAATCGGTGCACAACGCAATGCTCGACACGCTCGGACACCGAAAACAGGAGCTCTACACATGGGGGCTGTCACTGATCCTGAATACAGCTGATGGTCCCTGACGCTGATCACTGACCCTGTCGCTGGTCTCTGCCCCGAACGGCCAGGGACATAGGTAACGGATTGTTCTAGGGACATAGGTAA
>CBDTWX010000403.1:0-5515 GCA_965364305.1 uncultured Thermoanaerobaculia bacterium | reverse complement strand
AACTTTCACCCGATCAAGAACTCGGAGATCGTCGATTTTTACGTCGGGTCGGTCGCGGCTTCCACATTCCTGAGCAGTGTCGGCGTGGGGCCAGGGGTCCAGGTCGAGTCGCGGGTCGAATTCGGCCTGGGGCTCAACCTCGGTGTCGACATCAATTTCGGCAGAAACAGCCGTTGGTCCTTCGGCACCGCCTTCAAGTACATCTCGAACGTGGCCAACAGCAGCGACCGCGATGACCGGTGGGATTTCGACCCTCTGATCTTCAGCTTCGGCTTCGGCTTCAAGTTTTGACGAGAGATCAAAAGCTGTAGACCAATGACAGGGATCCCACAAAGTCCGTATCGAAAAAGTCGACGCCGCCATCGATCTGGAAGCGTTTGAAGGCGAGCCCGACGCCGAACGCCACGTGGTCTCGATCCTCGGTGGAAAAAGATCCGCCGACGCCGAGCCCGCGGATGACATCGTATCGGCGACCTGATTCGCTCCACAGGCCGGCCCGAAAGGCAACGACCGGTTTCCACCGAAGGACGGCGTACTCCACGCCGAGGTGGTGCTCCGAGCCACCCTCGGTGACGACCCGTCCGTCCTCGAGCGGGTCGGTGGTGCTCCCTACCTGGTCCCACTCGAGGCCGATCGTCAGCGCGCCGGCCTCCGGCTGAAAGGCGATTCCGACACCGTACTCAGTGGGATATGAGAAGCTCGTGGCCGTCATGCACGGCTCGAACTCGGGCCCCTGGCGATAGAAGCCTGCGATCCGCCAGGCCTCCGTGACGCTCCACAGAACTCCCGCGTTGAGGCCCCAGTCCGCGTCCGCAAAGCTGCTGACTCCTGCAGCTGCAGACCGCTTTCCGTTGAAGTAGCTCAGCCCGGCGCCCAGGCTCAGGTGCTCGGAGACCTCGAAGGCGGCGGCAGCCGCGTAGCTTCTGACAGAGAACTCACGCAGCTGGAACTCGGGATGGTCCCACCCGAAGGTGACGCTTCCCATCTGATGCGAGTACAAGGCGAAAGCCCACCTGCGAGCCGGAAGGACATACGAAAAGAACCCGAGGCCGGACACGCCCTGTGCGGGGTCGATCTCTCCGTCGTTCATCGACGCCGTGAAGCGGAGCTCGATCGAGATCTCCGGGCGCAGGATCTGTACGAGGCCGGCCGGGTTGGCAAAGGCCGCCGTGGCGTCATCGGCGATTGCCGCGAATGCTCCGCCAAGACCGATGCTTCGCGCACCCGGATTGGAGAAGACGTTCGCCGTGATCGTAGAGGTTCCCTGAGCCAGGCACGGAGGCGCGGCCGCGGAGATGATGATCAGGAGAACGACCGAGAGGGAGATCTTCCGCGGGTCGCGATTCCTGTCGGCCGGTCGGCACCAATCGAGCTGCTTCGCGGGTGCAGTGTGCATGATTCCTCGCCTGCCAATCGGTACGGTTCTCACTCCCAATGGTTCTATCGATATCACATGCGACAGGTCATTTTCGAAGTCCATATGAATCCCATCGCGGCGGGCCGACGCAGCGGGTGCTCTCTGGGTAAAGGGCTTGCTCGTCGATGACACCCTGCGGTGTGCCCCGGAGGAACCGCACGTTTCCGAACGCGAACTCGATGAGGCGACGGTTGAGCTCGATGGTGAGGGGCACGAGGTGTTCAACTATGTCCCCGGAGACCGGGGTGCCGAGATCCAAGACCTGCACCGTGTCCGGGCAGGCAAAGTCCAGGTCCGTGAGGTCGAGGCTGCGGATGGCCGGCAGTCGATCGGTGCGGAAGTGGACGCGGCGTTCGGCAATCTCATACACGATGCTCCAGCGGGTGGAACCCGGCTGCTCTACATCGGATAGGGTCCCGAATGCATAGGTCCGAGCATCCCTGGGCGATCTGTCCTTGAAGGACAGGGATTTTGCGCCGGCGATGGCAAACCGGTCAAGAGAGCTCGTGCTGCCGAGCCCCTGCGGCCACCGCTCGAAGTAGGCCAGCGATTGTTCGTAGGTGCTGTTGGTAAGGGCAGCCACGGGCAGGGACGTGCCGGTGTGGGCAACCATGCAACCATCGAGAAACTCGACGGTGGCCGCCGCCCCCCTCGAGTCTGCCACCAGGTAGTGCAGCGGCACGCCTCCGGCAATGCGCACACGGTTGTCGCTGGCGAGCACCTCGTCGACCGTGGCGGCGGTGTCCAGCTGATATTGAATCCACTGCAGATTGCCGAGGGTCGCCCTGTCGTCGGGTGCCGGGTAGACCGTTCCCTCGAGCCACATGAGCTCGACGACCAATCCGGCCTGGTTCATTCCACCCATGGGGAACTCGCGACCGAACTGGTTGAAGGTGACGCTGCCGTAGCGCGAGGTCCACCGGGCGGGATTGCCGCCGCCGTCGGCCGTAGAGACCTTCGCCACACCCCGCTGGTTGACGATCAGCATCCCGGAACGGATGTGCCAGTCGTAGTTCTTGCCGAAGACGAATCGTCGGCCGTCGTTGAGGAGGAAGGTGGAACAGCCGTCAGCCGGTGGCGCGGCCGGGCCGACCAGCAACGCCAACGCGACGATGAGAAGCGGGGCTCTCTCGAGCTTCACGATGTCCCCCTCCCTCCGGGTTGATACGAACCCGGTCGCCTCGGGTTATCTGCATGGGTGCCATGCAGCGTGGCTGCCACGTTGCCAATTGTTGCATTCTGAAGGGTCGAGCCCACGACGTGCGCCGCTCATGCAGCAATAGGGATCGCGGCACCTTGACATTGGGTCATTCGGCTGTGGAGTCAATCGAATTTCTGCACCTGTGTGAACCTGGCACCTGCTCGAATCCGCTTCTCGATGGACCTCGGATCTTTTTTTCTGCCGCTGGCGTCGCTCTCGCAGGGATTCGCCGCCCCACCAAGGTGCGAGTCACATCCCAACCGACCATCACAACGAGAAAATCGAGAGCCAGGCGTGTGCCGACAAGATGCGCTTTCAGGTTGACCAGCCCTTCGCCGAGAACAATCACGACAAGCTGGCTCGGTACCCACAGCGCCAGAAACAGGGTCGCCACCTTTGCGCCGTCAAGACGATTTCTGAGAACTGCGAAGCCACCCCATCCCGCACCGAAAAACAGGATCGCCCATACAATCGGTGGCCACGCACCATACACGGCGGCGTGAATTCTGGACCACTGCCACCAGACTCCAAAGGTGGTCTTTCCCTGATGCCGTGCATCGAGGACCGAATGACCACGCGGATCCGTCTCAACCGTTGCCAGCTCATCTTCGATTTTCGCCATGATCTTTATGACGGCACCCGGATCACCCGCGTAGAGAAACAGCAGTCTTCGTCGTGAGAGATTTTTCAGGTGACGGTGCACGGGATGAGATTTCGCCACGTTTGCTGACCACATATCCGTCTGCGGAAGGCGCCAGTATTGTCGCGGCACTCCCAGATCTCGGAGGGCTTTTTCGGGATCGGATGCGACCCGGGTGATACCGCCGAAGACTGCATGGTAGTTGTTGGCTTCGGGGAATCGCGGCGCCGGACCAACGAAGAACAAGGTTGGCGCCGCCACCGAGACCAGAACGAGCGCACCTGCAACGGACACGGTTCGAACCGTCGGTCTTCGACCATTGACCACGAGTTGGGTGCAGATGCAGGCAGTGGCCAAGGCAGGGAAAAGGACGTACTGCATTTTGCTGGCACCGCCCAGCACCAACAGGCATATGAGACCGGCCGCCACCGCGGTCCACCGGCGGCCGCATGGTTCCCAGAACCAGGTTGCGACGTCTCCATAGCGCTCCAGCCACACTGCGAGCCCGAAGAGCGCTATGTAAAAGGTAGCTTCAGCGTAGAAGCTGTTAAAGAACAGCAGAAAACCCGGATCCACCAGAACATAGAGCAACAGGGTCAGCAGGATCGGGGACGCACGCGCCGCCAAGCCTGCAAGAAAAACCAACGCCACGAGCGACAGACAGAGACGGCCCATCTGGCGCAAATCCATCAAACCACGTCCCGGTTTCAGACCCCAGCTGAGGTGTTTGGCGCACCAGGCCACGAGGGTGGCGCTCGACGGCCCCGAAGCGAGGTGTGCTTTCCCGGTTTTGAAGGTGCACACCACGAACCGACCTGGTTTGACAAGCGCCTCGATGTGCTCGATACCCGCCGGGCGCATCACGCGCCAAAAATCGTAGATGTCGGCGACCCCGAGACACGGGGTCCGGAGCAGCGTGTGGAACGCAAAGGAAAACAAGAGGATTGGCGGGACGGCGAATCCCACTTTCAACGCCGTGTGTCGGGACATCGCTACCATGACGCCATCATCGCATCGACAGACACGCAGAACCACCAACAAGATCTTGAGTGGTGCAGGGCTTTGGGAACTTGGGAAGTTGACTGATCTTGATTCGCCGCTCGAACTTCCGAAGATCCCAAAGCCAGGCACCCGATATTGAATCGACTGCAGATTGCCGGCGGTCGCCCTGTCGGCGGGTGCCGGGTAGACCGTTCCGTCGAGCAACATGAGCCCGACGACCAATCCGGCCCGGTTCATTCCACCCATGGCTTCCTTGACAGGTCCTCGGGGGCGCGTAAGGTGGGTTTTGAGAAAAAGACTACGAATAGGGAGATGTTGTTATGGCGATTCGACTCGGCTCTCGGATCACCGGTACGTGTTTTCTGGTTCTCGGGCTCGCGCTGAGCTTCTCTCCGTCCGCCGCTAGGGGCTCCGCCTCCGGGGACGACACTCCGGTTTCCATCATGTTCATTCTCGACGCCTCCGGCTCGATGTGGGGGCAGATCGATGGAAAAAGCAAGATCGAGATCGCCAAGCGGGTCATGACCAACCTGATCCTCGATCTGCCGGAGCATGCCGAAACCGGCCTCGTCGCATACGGCCACCGTCGTAAAGGAGACTGCGAAGACGTCGAGGAGCTCGTGCCCCTACAACCGATCGACACAGCCCTGCTGACGGAGCGGATCCAGGCCATCAACCCCAAGGGCATGACACCGATCACCCTTTCGGTCGAAAAGACGGCTGAGACCCTCAGGGCGGTCGAGGACGAAACCATCATCATCCTCGTCAGCGACGGCAAGGAAACCTGTGGGGGCGACCCGTGTGCCCTGGTCCGGGAGCTCAAGACGGCGGGGATCAAGTTCACGATGCACGTGATCGGCTTCGACGTCACCGATGAGGAGCGGTCGCAGCTGGAGTGCATGGCTAGGGCGGGCCACGGCCAGTACTTCACCGCCAAAACCGCCCAGGAGCTCGAGGTCGCCGCAAGGCAGGCGGTGGTCGCCGTCGAGGAGATTCCGGCCACCGGCGATCTGCGCGTGACGGTGGTCAAGAACGGTGAGCCGTCAGTTGCGGGGGTGCGGGCCTACGAGGCCGGCACGGAAAACGAGGTGGAGACCGGCGACTCCTCGGCGGAAAACCCGGTGACGCTGCAGCTCGCTCCCGGGAGCTACGACGTGGTGGTGACCGACGACCGGGTCCGACCTCCGCAGCAGGTCACCTTTTTGGACGTCAACATCACCATCGGCGAAACCGTTGAAAAAACGGCGGACTTCAG
>CBDTWX010000402.1:0-5558 GCA_965364305.1 uncultured Thermoanaerobaculia bacterium | reverse complement strand
ACCGCCGCCTCCTCCACCACCGTTCCCAACCCGACCCCTCGGTGCGGGCAGGCCACCCACCCAACTGAGGGTGTTCGAAGTCTGGTAGATCACGGGAAGATCGACGTCAGCGAAAAATCGGCCCTCCGAAATGGTGAGGGTATTGGCGAGAATGACGCTTGTTACTGATGTGTCGGTGCCGTAGTCGCCCGAGGCCCCGCCGAGAGAGACTTCGAGGGCGAGGTCCTGCGCTGCTGCGGGAACGCCTACGGCCATCGAGATTGCCACAAGCAAGGTGATCGCACCGGCTGATCGGGTCGAATGCAATGCTCTCGTTGGACGGTGTTTTCTGATTCCGACTCGGAGTTGGACCGAGCCACCGGTTTCGAGCGTCTGAGGGAACGGGTACGAAATGCTCATGACCATGACTCGAAGTGAGGGTCGGGTTGCCTTTGCGCCATGTGTCACTTTGCCCCTTCACACGATGTGCCGAAGAACACAATGATCTTGCACAAGCATATTCCATTCCAATGTCGAAGAGCGACAAGCCTTCCCCGCGTCGACCGCCAACTCACGAAAGCCACCCACGAGTGTCTGTATCGTCATACCTCCGACACGGTTCTCCCGGCTTTCAATCCACTCGCCAGTCGTTCGCCTCGGGCGGTCTATTCTCCGACGTTTCGATCGTCAACCTGAGCAAGTCTCGGCCCAATCGGGCCGACACCACGAGGTCGATTTCGTGGGACACGACACACTGTGTGTCGCGTCATCCTGTGCCGTGGCACAGGGTTTACCGGCCTGATGACCGCCTCGGGGTCCTGAAAATGGCAATGCTGAGTTGTGCCCGTCCTCGTAAATGTTTCCCCTGCATCGAGATAACTGGTGCAGTCGCCGCTCGACACCGCCTGACCCGACTCTTGGCACGGGTCTTGATGCTGAGCAGCCCAATGAGCGAAAAGCGGGTCGGGAGGTCTCGATGTTTGAAGTGCCGCATCGGCGCCTCTCGCGCTCCGATATGCGTACCCACCCTCGGGTCAGGGTCGCGGATTTTTCTGAGCCGATTGCGAGAAGGAGGAACGCAACGAAGCAGAGGTCGATTCCGCGGCTCTTCCTGACCATCCTGACAAAGGCTGGGCCGAGTTTGGGCAGTGAACGCGATAGCTCCGAGAGGCCTTAGGCGGGGGCGTTGCCTTTGAAGAAGGGGAAACCTTGGCGCCGCGCAGTCATAACCATCCTGGCGCTGGGACTCTTCAGCCATCCTCTGTTCGCCAATGACATGCAATTCCGAAAGGTCATTGCGGCGCCGGGGCTATTGGATGCCTGCGCGGAGGGCATCGTGCCGTGGCACGACTATGGCGCATATGCCCTCTATCGCATTTCGGACGCAGCTTTGAATCAGCTACCGCCGGAGATTCGCGGCAAGCTGCTCATATCCGATGATCCGGATCGCTGGCGGCTGCTCAATTTGTATGACACCGCTCCTTCCAGCGCCGAGGAGCGAGAGGCGGAACGCTTGGACGCGGAAGGGAATTGGGTGGCCAGCAAGGGTGCTCCGGGGCCCGCGCTGCACCTCGTTCAGTTCGTGGGCCCAACCAAGGACGAATGGCTCCGGGCGGTGAGAGAGACGGGCGCGACGATCATTCATTACATTGCACCCAACGGCTATCTGCTCTGGGCGGATGGCAACAGCCGCCAGCGGCTGGCTGCGATGGCCGAGGAGGGCGAGTTCGTGCAGGCAAGTGCGCCGTATCCTCCATCCCTCAAAATCGGTCCGGCGCTGTCCGCCCGGCTCGATCGGGCGGAGGATTCCGGCACCGTCCTGCCAATGGTGATTCAGATGTACCGGCACGACGACCAGATGGAGACCGAGGCCTTGATCGACGAACTGGCGGACGATGTGTCCTCGGAATGGACCCCGATTCTCAGCTACCAGAACATCACCGTCACCGTGCGGTTGGGCGACGTGGAGGAGATCGCCCTCCGTCCAGACGTCTTTTGGATCGAGGAGCGTCTCGAGCGTCAACTCACGGACGAAGTGCAAACGCAGATCATAGCCGGCAACCTCAGCCCCGATCGATCCGGCCCGGACGCCCCGGGCTACCTGTCGTGGTTGGATGGCTACGGTTTCAGCACCGATCCGTACGACTACCCGATTGTCGACGTCACAGATAACGGCATCGGGGACGGCACGGTCGACTCCGGGGATCCGACGTTTCACCTTTTCGGCAACCTGGACAACCCGTCCCGCCTCGCCTATGTGGCCAACTGTACCAACTCTGCCGACGGCGGGGGTCCGGACGGGCACGGTCACATCAACACGAGCATCGCAGGAGGGTACGACACGACATCAGGTTTCCCTTTTGTCGATCCGCTGGGTTACCGGCGAGGATTGGGGGTCAACCCTTACGGCCGCATCGCCGGCACCCGCGTTTTTGACTCGTCTCTCGACCAGAGCACGTGCGGCGGCACCGACACCGGCGTCCTCAAGAGCATCCAGGACCACGGTGCCCTGATCAGCTCGAACTCCTGGGGATGCTCCGGCTGCGCGGGGATCTACGACGACTCGTCACAGGCCTATGACGTCGGAGTACGCGATGCCGATCTCACCGAGCCCGGCAACCAGGAGATGATCCTCATATTCTCGGCCGGCAACTCGGGCCCCGATGCCGGCACCGTCAGCACTCCTGGAAACGGCAAAAACATGATCACCGTCGGGGCTTCGGAAAACCAACGGCCCTCGGACGAGGACGGCGACTGGACCGAGAGCTACCCTTGCTTCACCGGACCCTCCGGGGCGGACAACGCCATGGACATCGCCAGCTTTTCCAGCCGCGGCCCCTCGCCGGGTCATCGCGTCAAACCGGAAGTGATCGCCCCCGGCACCCACATCCAGGGCACTGCCAGCACCCATCCGAGCTACAACGGGTCAGGGGTCTGCGACATGTACCGCCCGTCGGGGCAGACGACCTTTGCAGCCTCCACCGGTGCCAGTCACTCGACGCCAGCCGTGGCCGGCACGGTGTCCCTGGCCTACTGGTGGTTGGTGAACACCCTGGGCGTGACCTCGCCCAGCCCCGCCCTGATGAAGGCCTATCTCATCGCCCATCCCACCTACCTCACGGGTGTCGGCGCCAACGACACCCTGCCCAGCAACACCCAGGGTTACGGCATGCCGAACATGACCGCGCTCTTCGACGACACCGAGAAATACGTGCTCAACCAGTCGGTCATTTTTGGCCACTCCGGCCAGACCTGGGTCTGGGAGGGCTCGGTCGCTGACACCTCGAAACCGGTGCGCATCGTCCTGGCATACACGGATGCTGCTGGCGCCATCGGCACCAGCCCACAGGTCAACGACCTCGATCTGGCCGCAAACCTGGACGACACCACATACCTGGGAAATGTCTTCGCCGGACAATGGAGCATGACCGGCGGCTCAGCCGATTCATTCAACAACTATGAGGCGATCTTCCTGCCACCCGGCACTGACGGGGACATCACAATTACCGTCACCGGCTTCAACATCGCGGGGGATGGCGTGCCCAACAGCGGCGACATCACCGACCAGGACTTCGCCCTCGTCTGCTACAACTGCGCCCAGGCGCCGACCTTCTTATTCAACGCCACCCCGCAGACCTTGGACGTCTGTGCGCCGGACGATGCGGTCTATACCGCGGATGTCGGCTCGATCAACGGATTCAGCGACGCCGTGACGCTGAGCGCCAGCGGCAACCCGGCCGGAACGACGGTCACCTTCGGCCTCAACCCGGTGACCCCTCCCGGCAGCACCACGATGACGATCGGAAGCACCGGTGCCGCCACGGCGGGCAAATACAGCATCGAGGTCACCGCCACCTCGACAACCGGCGCCAGGTGGTCGGAGGTCGAACTCAACCTCTTCGAGGCCATACCCGCTGCGCCCTCGCTGCTGATCCCGACCGACGGAGCCACACATCAGTTCGTCGTTCCGACGTTTACCTGGACCGAGGTGGAGGGCACGTACTCGATTCAGATCGCCACTGACGCCGGCTTCAGCGACATCACCGAGAGTGCGGCCGGGCTGACCGCGGCCACCTACTCTCCTTCAACGATCTTGAACAAGAACACCACATACTACTGGCGTGTTTGGGCGAGCGGGACCTGCGGAACCGGGGAAACCTCGGAGACCTGGAGCTTCTCCACGGCGAAGTTCGAGCTTTTTGTCGGCACCGGGACGTCCGGCGGCGGGGCTGCAAATCCCGCTCACATGGTCGACGTCGCCTCGGACACTGCGGCGACCGTTTTCTCCAGCTTCCCCGTCTGGGGCGCCACGGCCGATTGTGTGAATCAACGCGTGCTGCTCACCAGCAGCACCGTCAGTCTGGGCGACGTGGACGGGTCGATCCTCTACGAGTGGCCACTCGCACGAGCTGGCCCGACCAGCCTCGGCACGATCACCGCCTCAGGTTCGCCTCTGCGTATCGATGGCCTCGCCATGGTCGGCGAGGATCTGTACGGCATTCATCAGTATGGCGACGCTGCCGGTTCCGCGGGCCTCTACCTCATTGACCTGCCGACCCTCGAGGCGAGCTTCGTCGTGGGCACGACCCACGGTGCAATCGGCGGCCTCGACGCAGACCCCGAAACCGGAACCATCTTCGGCTCGAGCAACAGGCTCCAGAAAATCGTCGAGATTGATCTCGCTACCGGGGAGATCCCGGTCGCCGATTACCCTTTGGGCGAGGATGACGTCGACGGCCTGGCAGTGGGTGGCGGCAAGATCTACCTGATCCCCGACGATCCTTCACCGCTCGAGATCTACGTCTACGACATGGCGAGTGGTTCCTATGAAAATTCCCTCACCAGCCCCTGGACCTCTTCCGACGCGGTCTCGGGTGGCGCCTACTTCCGAGAGCTTCCATCGTTTTCCATCGACGACGTGGCCGTGACCGAAGGCAACGCTGGGACGGTGAACGCAGTCTTCACCGTGAGCCTGTCTCCTGCCAGTGGCCGAGACGTGACCGTCAACTACGCCACTGCGGACGGATCGGCCATTGCAGGAAGTGACTACGTGCCGAAATCGAACAACCTGACCTTCGCCGCCGGGACCACCGCCCAGCCCGTCAACATCGTCGTCAATGGGGACACAATCTATGAGCCTGACGAATTCTTCCTCGTCGACCTCTCTGACCCGACCAACGCCACGGTCTCGGACGGACAGGGTCAGGCAACAATCAGAAACGATGACCCTTACATCATCTTCTCCGACGGATTCGAGATCGGCGACACCACCGCCTGGTCCGGCACAGTGGGCGCTGTCCTCACCGGTAGCGTGTCAACCGCAATGGGCCAGGAGTCAACGGTCAACCACGCTTCGGCGAACGCTACCGCCACTGCCGAGAGTGACTACACCACCACGTCTGGCTCCCTGACCTTTGCCGCAGGGACTACCACACATACCATCGCCGTTCCGGTCATCGGCGACCTGCTTGACGAACCTGACGAGACTTTCCTCGTCGATCTTTCGAACCCCACCAACGCCACCATCTCGGACGGCCAGGGTCAGGGCACCATCACAGACGACGACGAGGCGCCCACCC
>CBDTWX010000401.1:0-5564 GCA_965364305.1 uncultured Thermoanaerobaculia bacterium | reverse complement strand
ATGACGCCCTTGCGCTTCGCTATCCCTTCACCTCCACCAGGTTGGGAAGAGGACTCTCACCTCCAAGCTGCCGGCCATGCCCGGCACACGATTCCTCCACTCGCTCGCGACGCTCGCTCGGTCGGAATGACATGCCGGGGCTCCATCTGCGTTATCTGAGTGATCTGGGAGCAAGCTCTCGGGTGGGTGGGAGGGTTTCTGTGTCTTTCTGTGTGATCTGTGGGCATCTTGCGCCGGGTGGGTGGGCGGGACTGGCTACTGGCTACTGGGCGGGTGGGTGGCACTGGCCACTGGGTGGGCGGGTGGCTATCCCTCCTCGAAGAGGGTGCGCTGACCAAGCTCGCCGGGGACGAGATTGCTGACCCCGACTCCGAGCAGCCGTACCGATCGTTCGCTGGCCTCGGTGCGGCGGACGAGATCGCGCGCCACCGATGCGATGGAGGCCGCGTCCGCTGTAGGCACCGGCAGCGTATGTGAACGGGTCGGCGTGGTGAAGTCCGGATAGCGGACCTTGATGGTCACGGTCGAGGCCGCGAGCTCTCTTTTTACGAGACCCCGGGCGACCTCGGCGGCCATGTTTTCGAGGACCTCGTCGATCTCGTCCGGTTTCTTCAGATTCTCCTCGAACGTTCGCTCCGTGCTCAGGCTCTTCCGTACGTGGTGGCTTTGGACGGAGCGATCGTCGATGCCCCAGGCCCGATCGCGCATCGTGCGACCCCAGTGGCCGAACCGGGCCATGAGGAGATCGACCGACGCCTCGCGGATATCGCCCACCGTTTTGAGCCCCATCTCGAGTAGGGTCTTTTCGGTGGCCGGGCCGATCCCGTGCAGTCGTCGTACCGGCAACGGTGCGAGAAACGCCTCGACCTCGGCGGGCCTCACGACGGTCAAACCATCCGGCTTGTCGAAATCCGATGCGATCTTTGCCACCAGCTTGCTGGGTCCGACGCCGACCGAGACCGTGAGCTGTCGCTCCTCTCGCACGCGGCGCCGGATGTCGGTGGCGATTGCGGTGGCGCTGCCGAAGTCGCCGAGGTGCTCGCTGACATCGAGATAGGCCTCGTCGAGGGACAGGGTCTGGATCAAAGGTGTGTAGTCCCGGTAGATGGAGAATATCTCCTGCGACTCCGTTCTATAGAGCCGGAAATCTGGCCTCAGAAAGACTGTTTCCGGGCACAGCCGTCGTGCCTGTGCAGACGGAAGGGCGGAGTGGATCCCGTACTTGCGGGCCTCGTAGTTGGCTGCGGCGACCACTCCACGGCCCGACGGGTCGCCGCCGACGACCACCGGTCTGCCCACCAAGCTCGGGTCGTCCCGCATGTGCACCGCGGCGTAGAAACAGTCCATATCGCAGTGCAGGATGCGACGCAGCGGTTGATCGGACATCGCCTTATTTTACGCTGCGTTTATCCATTGTGAAATACGCGTTTCCGTCTCCGTGCCCGGGCAGCGGCAGCAATCAGAGCCAGCGACAGCGGCAGCAATCAGGATCAGCGCCAGAAGACAGCGTCAGGTACAGCGACGGCGACAGGTCGTGGCGGCGCGATGGCATGGTCACCTCCGGGTCGTTCATGGGGTGAAGGGGTAGCCGGTGAGGTTGGTGGTGTCAAGGGCAAGCCGGCCAAGGAGGCCGGTCGTTCCGACCCTTGACAGCACCGACCTCACTGGCTGGGGGATGGGCAGGAACGACCCGGAGGTGACCATGCTTGACTCGCTCCCCAACAACAACCTCATCGCCCACCGCAAGGCACTCGAAGCCGCGGGATTGGCACTGGCGCTTGTGCTGCGGGTGCCGGCTCCGTTGAAGAGCCTCGCCGATCAGGTGATCCGATCGGCCAGTTCGGTTCCTGCCACCCTCGCCGAGGGCCATGGAAGGCTCGGAACAGACCGAGCCCACCACTGGCGTATTGCCTATGCTTCGGCGAAGGAGGTGGACTGTCACCTCAGGCTTCTCTGCGTTACAGGTGCTGTGCATCGCGGAAAGGCAACCACCGCCTTGCAGCTCTTCGACGAGGTTCGCGCGATGACCTGGAGGCTGCTCAATCCAATCTTATGAAATCTCTTCAAGGCGGGCGCCGTCGCGGACGCTGAACGCTGCCGCTGTCGTAGCCTCTGCCGCTGTCGTAGCCTCTGCCGCTGATCGATGATGCTGCTGCCTGTCGCTGCATCATGTCCCTGCTCCTGATTGCTGACTCGGACGAGGACACGGGTTATACGTGCACGGAAACGGGATACACTTCGGTCATGGAAGCCTTTCTCGAATGCGGACCGTTCTCCGCGGCCGATGGCGAGGGGAGAGTCCTTTTCGAGAACGCTTCGGTGTCGTTGTCCGACCACCAGTGCGTGGCGCTCGAAGGTCCTTCTGGGAGTGGCAAGAGCACCCTCCTGCGCCACATTACCGGGCTCGCGTGGAGTCCGGACGCCGAGCGGAGGCTCGATGGGACGAGCTACGCCTGCGCAGACCTGCCCGCGTGGCGGGCGCGGGTCAGCCTGGTCGCGCAGGATGCGCCGATGATCGCCGGGACCGTTTCCGAAAACCTCGTGTTCATTTTTGCGCAGCGAGCGGGTCGCGGGAGGTCATTCGACGAAACCCGCGCCGGCGAACTGATGGACCAGGTCGGTCTCGGAAAACTGCCCCTCGATCGCGAAATCCGTACCCTGTCGGGTGGCGAACGTCACCGTTTGGCACTCGTGAGGGGTCTGATGTGGGACCCGCCGGTCCTGGTCGCTGATGAGCCGCTTTCCGGGCTAGATCCCGAGGTCGCGGGGGTCTGTTTCGGGCTGATGCTCGGCTTTGCTCGCCGCCCGGGCCGACTGCTCCTGTGCTCGCTGCACGATCCGGAGATGAACTCGCGCACCGATCACCGCCTCCGTCTTGCCGGCGGCCGTCTGGTTGACGTCTGATGGGCACCTTGATCGAGCTGGGTCCGCTCGAGCTGGGGTTGGCGGCCTTGCTGATCGTTGCAGCGGGGGTGGTCTCGCTGGCCTTGCGCCTCGGTGTGGAACGCCGCCTCGGGTTGGCTGCGCTCCGCACCGTTATCCAGCTCGGTTTGCTCGGGCTGGTATTGGAGAGGATCTTTGCAGTTCGCCATCCGCTGTTGGTGGTCGGGCTGCTCGTTCTGATGACGATCTTCGCCGCCCGTGAGGCGGTCGGCCGAGCCTCGCACGGTTATCGCGGCATCCTCGTCGACGCCTGGCTGACCATGGCCGCCACCTGTCTGCTGGTCGGTGGGGTCGTGACCCAGGTGGTGGTGGGTGTCGAACCCTGGTACGAGCCGCAGTACGTGATTCCGCTGCTCGGGATGATCCTCGGCAACTCGTTGACCGGCATCTCGTTGTGCCTCGACCGGTTCATGGATCACCTCGAGGTACGCTCGGCCGAGGTGGAGCTCAGGATCGCATTTGGCGCGACCCGGCGCGAAGCGCTGGCGGCGCCGCTGAGGGACGCAGTGCGCACCGGGATGATCCCGATCATCAACGCGATGGCGGCGGCGGGTATCGTGTCGCTGCCGGGGATGATGACCGGTCAGATCCTTGCCGGGTCGCCACCGTTGCAGGCGGTCGCCTACCAGATCGTGGTGATGTTCATGATCGCCGCTGCCGTCGCCCTCGGGGCGATGCTCGTGGTGGTGCTCGCCGGCCGCCACTTCATGGGAGTCGACGCGACGCTGCGGCTGGATCGGATGAGGTCGAAGAAGAGTTGAACGTCTCCGTGCCCGGGTCGGGCGGAGGGCAAGGATGAATTCGGAATTCGGAATTCGGAAGTCGGAATTCCCACCCACCCTCTGATTCGAAATAGGAATGGGGACTTCCCACCAACCCAGTTCACAACGTTTGAGCGTTTAACGTTTGAGCGTTAGAACGTTTCGCCCACCCACCCTCTCGGGGCCTGGGGCTTGGCGTGTGAGACCTGAGGCTGATTGCTGGCGCTGCCGCTGCCCCTGATTGCTGCGGCTGTTCCTGCCGCCGACGTGCGCGGAGACGGAATTGAGCGCTGATACGTACAACCTACGACACGAGTACAATCATCGGCAGAATAGAGCTGACACAAGCTGGGGGGGCATCGATGATGCGACGGCTTTCGATCTCGGCGCTCTTTGTCCTGTGCTCGTTGATGGCTGCGGAGGCGGTCGAGAAGGCTCCGCAACTTCAAGGCGTCACCTACACCGAGGACGCAGTCGAGAAGGTCCGGATCCAGGTCTGGGCGCTCGGCGAGCAGGTCGCGGAACACCCCGAATGGGAGCACACGGCCGTCGTCGACGGCATTGTTGCCCCGGGCAAGGCCTTTTCCGTCGATTTCGGTGAGGCACGGTTGCCCGTGCTGGTGGAGCTCTCGGCCGAGGGCCATGTGGCGATCTCGTTGAATGTGGTCATTCCGGAGCAGCTCGATCTACCGCCGGCATGGTTGCGGAAGGGCGAGCCTTCCCGCCTCCGGATCGAGCGCACGGACGGTGGAGAGGACCGGGTCGTCGTGTGGGGCGGCGCGTGGACCGACACCTGGGGCTGGGATAGCCGCCGTTGGCGGGCTGCCGTTTCACATGTCGAGGTGCATTCGAGCAACACCTTGGAGGTACAGCTGCCTCCGGGTTCCACCTCGGTCTGGTTCACCGGGGTTTCAGAGGGCGGGGCGTTCGGTAACAGTTCCGGTGAACGCCGGTCAGTTGGGGGTGTGACCAGGCTGAAGATCGATTCCGCGCCGATTGCGGTCCGGGTCTGGGACGAGCGAAAACGGCCGGTCGCCGGGGTGCGGCTCAGGGTTGTGGGTTCCCCCCACCAAGCTGCCGCGGTGACCGACGACGACGGACGCGCTGCGGTCCATGCTGCGGTGACGGGAGAGTGGACCATCATCGCGCTCAACTCGGAATTTCAGGGAAGTCTGGCCGGTCGCGGCCGACCGCGTGAAGAGGTCGATATCGATCTCGAGCCGAGGGAGGACATCGAGCTGCGGTGGCCCGAGGAGATGGGAGCGGTGGTGATCCAGCCGAGGTCATGGTCCCATCCGCAGGGCGATCCACCGCGAGCCTATCAGGGAGGCAGGGCGGCGTTACCAAAGTCCTCCGCCTCAAGCTCTCTCGAGTACTGGGGACCGGAAGCCGCGCCAGGTCTCCTCCAACTTACCGACTCGAAGGGGCCGTTGCCGCTCAAGATCGAAGCTGCGATGCGGATCGAAGGCCGGGTTGTGTCGGAGACCGATGTGGCAGTCTCGGGTCTCCCGGTGTGGATGCGGATCAGCCGGTCGGCGATGTCCATGTACCAGAGCTACGGTCCCGGCGGGCGGGCGACGCCGCTCGAGCGGCCGTGGTTGCCGTGGGCGGTGACCGACTCGGCGGGACGGTTTTCGATCGCTGGTCTGCCGCCGACGGAGTGCGAGGCCGAGGTGCGGGCGCCGGGTCTGCCGGTCGCACGGAGTCAGCGGATCGAGGGCGAGCCGGGTGCTGTAGTCGAGACAACCGTGCGGTTGACGGCGGGCGCCCGGCTGGCTCTCCGCGTGGTCGATCCAGGTGGTGGTCCGCTGGCGGGTGTGACGGTCGAAATCTACCGATCTGAACGAGCAAGCGGAGGCA
>CBDTWX010000400.1:0-5573 GCA_965364305.1 uncultured Thermoanaerobaculia bacterium | reverse complement strand
CCGCCATGCCCCGGACCTCGGGTGAGTTGCCGCCGGTCGTGGTATTGGCCGGCCAGCCCGCCTTGATCTGCAGCTCTGATCCGATCCACTCGAAGGCGATCACCTCGTGGCCGCGACCGACAACCACCTCGACGATCCCGTCACGGTCGAGGTCGGCAACCACGTGAGGGGCGTAGACCCTGCCGGAACCGTCGGTGGCCTGGTCGAGGAGAGTGCCGCTCGAGGAGAAGACGAAAATGTCGTAATAGGCGGCGATCAGCTCTCGGGATCCGTCGCCGTCAAGGTCGGCGACGATCGGCGAGGCAAACCAGCTGGTCTGGCCGGCAAGATTGCGGACAAAGACCGGCGCCTGCACCGCACCGCCGCTCGAGCCGGTTTCGCAGATCGGTGGACCCCCGGCGGATGCCGCCGGAGCGGCTGCGATCAAGAGAGCGGCGATGAGCCAACCTCGAGATGCCCACAGACCGATGGCGGGGATCCTCACGCTTCTATTATCGACCCGCCACCGCTTATCGCCGGTGATCGGCACCACATTTTGCGGGGCGAGATATTCCGAAAACCGAAACCCAATATCGCGTACAGGATGGGGAGACGCCCATTCATCGACGCACCGATGTGGCGCCGATGGGGAATGACCCCGAGATGTTTAGGGGACGGTTGATGACCAGAACATCGAGTTCCCGCTTTCAAAGCCGTCAGCGAAGATAAGCGTACTGTCACCCTCGAAACGCACGATCGCAAAAGAGTCGTACGGGGGAACCTCGTCGTACCCCGCCACAACGATCTTGCCGTCGGGCTGAATGGCGACGGCCCGTCCGAACGTGTCAGTGCCAAAGTGTGTGCCGGCGTAGCCAAAACCACCGAATGACGTATCGAGAACTCCGGCTGTCGTGTATCGGAGGACCCAGAGATCGATGATCGTGTCTACCGTGGCAGATCCAGCGACGACGATTTTGCCGTCCTCCTGAAGGGCGACACCCCAGCCCTCGTCCCATCCCCAGGAACCGTCGTAAGTCTGCCGGCCGTCACCGCTGAACGACGTGTCGAGGCTGCCGTTGCTGTTGAATCGGGCAACAGCAATATCTTTGTCGATGGTTTGCTCAACGGTTCCCGCGACGACAATTTTTCCGTCGGGTTGAATCACCATTGCCCGCCCCAAGGAGTCGCTCCCGAAGTTGACTCCGGTATAGCCGAAGGTATTGAAAGAGGTGTCGAGGCTACCATTGCTGTTGTAGCGCAGGACGATAAACTCTCGAAGCGTATCAACCTGCGCCCAACCGGCGACCAGGATCTTTCCGTCGGGCTGGATGGCGACGTCCCACGCCTCGGCCCAGCCCCACGCAGTGTCGAACGTTTGCATGCCGTCGCCGCTGAACGACGTGTCGAGGGAGCCGTTGGCGTTGAAACGAGCGATAGCGATATCGACATCGGAAGCAAATGACTGATCGACAAATCCCACAACCACGATCTTGCCGTCGCTTTGGATGGCGACCGCACGTGCAAACGAGTCGTGGCTGAAGTTGATGTGATGGTAACCCAGCGAATTGAACGAGGTGTCGTAGCTGCCGTTGTTGTTCAGGCGGAGCACGACGAAGTTGTCGAGCGTGTCGATGAATGAAGAACCGACAACCACGATCTTGCCGTCAGCCTGAACGGCCACATCTCTGGCTTCGTCGTTTCCCCACACGTAATTGATGACCCTCCTCCCGGTACCGTTGAACGAGGGATCGAGGGCGCCGGCAGCGGTGAGTCGCGACACCCCGATATCGTCGTTGGCGTTACCCGAAACACCCACTACGTAGATCGTGCCGTCCGGGCCAAGGGCCATACCGTAGCCGTGGTCGTCGAATGACCCCATGTCGTACCGGTATTTCCCGTCACTGCTGAACGAGGTATCGAGATCACCGTCTGCGGCGATCGTCATCGATGCGACGAGCGTCACACAGGAACCGATCACGATTGACAGCTGGAGTCCGCGCAGTACGTGATTTGAGATGGACCGAAACTCACTCAACATTTCTATCCTCCTATTCTCCCGATGCCAAGCCGGAAATGGCGTGCATCCCAAGGAAAAACGAATGTGTGGTCACTGCTCTTCACGCTACGTTTGCATCCACCATAGCACAACACGATACGTTGTCTGCAGAACCTCATCTCAACGATAGAGGCTTTTGTGATTCATTTTCAATTCACCGAGCCAGAGAGCCCTGATCCAGCCCATCAACCGGCACGGAAACAGTGCTAAAAGAAATCGGTGGGGGCGGCCTGGGAGACGTTGATCGAGCTGATGCGCGCTGCGGCCGGCGACGAGCGGATGCCGGTCGCCTCCGTGGACGAGCGCTCGGCGGAGCTGCTGTTCCGGCACCAGGTCATCCACCTGCTGCAGGGCGTCGGGCTGTTCTGAGACGAGCGGACGGAGCTGCCGCTGTCGTGGCGGCGCGCCGGGTTTTCGGTCCATAACCGGGTGCGGGTGGAGCCGGAGGATCAGCCTGCTGTCGAGCGCCTGGCCCGCTCCATCATGCGGCCGCCGATCAGTCTCGAGCGGATGGCCTGGGACGGGGTGGGGGAGGTGCGCTTCCGCCGCAGGCGGGGGCACGAGGGTCCTCGAGCTGAGCTGGGGTCGGGAGGCTCGGCCCGGATCGATCTCGGGACCGATGCGCGGTCGGGAGAAGTCTGGGCGGCGTGAGCCATCCGGGGAGCGGATGGGCGGATGGGCCGGGGACCCGATACCGATGTTCTGGTGTTCGGCGAGATCGGGCCTTGCAGCCGAAGATTGGTGAATAGTCCGGGTTAAACTGCTCAAGACGCACTCGGATCCCGCCGTCGAGGTCCAGGGCCACACCGACTCACCGGGGGTGACGAGCACAATCTCGATCTTTCGCGACTCCGCGCCGCCACGGTCAAGTCGTATCTGTTGCTCCACGGCATCGCCGACGACCGGCTGACAACGAACGGCTTCGGCGAGTCGAAGCCGGTGGGCGACAACGCGACAGAAGAGGGGCGGGCGCTCAATCGCCGGGTCGAGCTGCATCGGGTCGGAGGGTGATCATGGCGGGTTGTGCTAAAGGCGTTCTCGTGGCTCTCGTCGTGCTGGTCCTGGCTCCAGTAGAAACGACGGCCGATTCCCCGTCCTACACCCTGCCCGACTCCTGGTCAGGTCTCATCGCCCTGGAGTGGAAATGCGGCATTCCCGACCACTCACCGCTACACGGGCAGGTCGAACGGGTCATCATGAAGTACCGCAAAGAATGGCTAATGCGGGTGGACGTTCGAGCCATCGACCGCAGTCAGAGCAGGGTCCGTAGCGATTGAACTGTCGATTGATTCAGGCGCGGTGGATTCCGGAACCGATCACCCACGCACCGTAAATTCCGAAAGCAAGAACCACCAGGCCGGGAATCGGATTGCCGAGACCGATCACCAGCAACAGGCCACCAACGATGATGGAGGTCAGAAACCCGCCGAGCAGCAGAGCCATGGGAAGCAGTGCCCCGTACGAACCCTTGCGCCACATCGTCTTGAGCTCTTTGTAGGAAACCGCCGCCTCTCGATCCACCGCCCAGCCCTTCCCCCAGAACCACACCTTCCGACCGAGCGAGGTCTTGCCCGCGCGGAAGTCCCGGCGAGCCAGCTCCTCCTCCAGATACTCGACCCCGACCTCGGCGCCGGAGCGTCTGGTGGTGTGACCCCTCAGGGTCAGGGCCCAGGCACACCCGACAACGAGGGCGACCAGGCCGGCTGCCAGCAGAATCATCAGAACTGTCATGGCTCTTCCCCTCTCCTTTCAATCCCGCCGTCTCGCGCCAGAGTTGCGCCCAGTCAGAGGGTTGGTATTCACAAGGTGTGGTTCGAGATCCCGTCTGTCAAACCGGAGCCAGCGGTGTCAGATGGCAGGAGCCGGCCGGTCTCCTTGTGATAGGCTCACGTGTGCAGAACCCTGACATACACGTTTGGATTCGCTGTCGTGATCGAGCCGAAGGAGCCGTTGATGAGGAATCCAGCCACACCGCGTCGCCGGTGCCGCCGTATCGTCGCACCGATCGCGATCGCGCTCAACGTGTTGCTCGCGCCGATGGCGGACGGGACTCGTCGGGCGCGGAGTCTCTGCGACGGCGCTGGCGCAGACAGCACTGCTCCCGGCCGGCCGCAGTCCAGCTCGAAGGACTTGCCCGCACCCCGTCGTCCAACCGGTAGGGTCGTTCCAACCGAACCCCTGGTGTGCATCCCGGACAGCGAGTTCGATGCCGCCGGTTTCAGCTCGCCGCCGGCGCTCACCGAGTGCGTCGAGGTCCTGACACCCATCGGAACCCTCAGCCCCGGGGGCGGCCACGTCCATCCGACCAAGCACGTCCGTGCGATCTACGCCGACGACTGTCCGAACGAGCGGCCCGCCTACGCCATGGCCGATGGCTATATCTCCATGATAACGCGTGCCAAAGAGCCCATCATGGGCGGTCCGGATTGGCGCTGGGACTACGAGATCTACATCGCGCACTCGTGCAGCGTGGTCACGACCTACTTCCACCTGCACGTCCTCGGGCCGGCGTTGGAGGCGTGGATCGCCGCCAACGTTGACGAGTGGGCTTCGCCGATCGATCCTGACCATGAGCACCTCGCACTCGGCCAGCCCGATGGGCCTCCGATGTACTTCGTGAGCGCGGGCGAGCAGATCGGCGCCAAGATCGACGACATCGAGCCCGGGGGGGCTTCCGGGTTTTCGCTCGGTGTGATGGACAAGCGCGCTGTCAGCGGCACCTTTATCCGCCACTCGACCTTTCGCATCCCCAGCAACTTTGACCTCGTCGAGCAGTTTCTCCCCGAGCTCGCTTGGGTGGTGCGGATGTACCACTTCACCGGCCACAATCAGCTGAACGCCGAGCACTTCGTCAACTATATGCCGGATGCGCTGCGCGATGCCTACCTGGCGGTCTTGAACTCGGGCGACGGTACAACGGGAGTCACCGGATGGGACGTTCCGGGTCACCTCCAGGGGGTCTGGTTCAACCCGAGGATCGATCAGGAGTTCTTCATCGACTTCGAGGTCGGGGCGCTGTCCATCGGCCCCTGGGTCTCGTTGGTGGTGGGATCGCCATTCCCGGAGTATTCCGATGCCCCGGATGTCCAAGGCGGGTGGGGGGTGGCCGCAAACGGGGTCACCGAACCCAGCCTGGCGCTGCTCGACCCGGTCACGTGGGATCCGCCGATCAATGGGGTCGATCAGATTCGACGGCCGTTCGCCATCTTCGTCGACCCGCTCTCCAACGTCGTCAACCCGGAGCCTGCCCTGGTCGGACCCGGCACCACCGTGTGCTACGACCTCGTCTACACCCGCGATGAAAACACCACCTACGACACGATGCTGGTCCACCTTGCCGGCGATCCCCAGGTGCTCGACGTGCTTCGCGTGCTCTATCAGCCCACCGGCTCAGCCGACCCGCAGTGCGCCATCAAGTACAACGGCGGATTCCCGCCGATCGATGACAGCTGGGTCACCTTCGTTCGCTAGCCCGGACTATTCGCCAATCTTCGGCTGCAAGGCCCGATGCACCGCACCCAGCGCCGTTTTCTCGCCT
>CBDTWX010000399.1:0-5576 GCA_965364305.1 uncultured Thermoanaerobaculia bacterium | reverse complement strand
TGCCTCATAGCTTCCATTCACCACGCGACCGGCGATCTTTCGGGCCGAGTAGACCGCATCGTTGACCACCTCGGGCAGCCAGAAACCACCGCCGAGAGGTCTCCGCCGGCGTCGTTTGCGTCGCACGCTGGGAGATCCTTGGGGCGAATCATCGGTGAGACCCAGCAGCACCCGGACGAGGGCGATGCCGTCGGCGATGCAGTGGTGGATTCTCACCACCACGGCGCTGCCGGTGCCGAAGTTCTCGACATATTGCATGTGCCAAAGCGGTTTGGAGTAGTCGAGGGGGGTGCTCATCAACGTGCTGACCAGCTCCTGGAGCTCCTTTCGACCACCCGGATCGGGCAGCGCCGACTTCTGGAGATGAAACCGCAGGTTGAAGTGCGGGTCGTCGACCCAGCGGGGACCGACGCCCGGCACCGGGGACAGGACGACCTTTTGACGAAAGCGCTCGTACGACAGGAACCGGTCCTCGATCAGCTCCTTGAGCTCCTCGAAGTCGAGCCTTTCATAAAAAGACATGACGCCGGCGATCAGCATCAGGTTGGTGTCGGACTCCATGTGCAGCCACGCCGCGTCCACGTTCGACATCGGCTTGCCCTCGAGCAACGCCATCTACAATTTCCTCCTTGTCGGCACTGAATGCACTTTAGCAGAGTCGGGCTGCCGCGACGCTGGCGATGATTCACGGGCACCCGCAATTCAATAATGACGCCGCACCAATTCTGAGCTCGCCAGGGCCTCTGTTGTGGGCAGAAAGGGAGATGGCAACAGGTCCCGCGTTTCGCAAGCCAGGACGTTTCAAACTGGCGTAGCCGGGTCCCGTCGGGCCGCTGGTGGGCGGGCGGCCTTGGGCGGGGTTTCCGGGACGGCGAGGACGACATGACTGGCACCGTGTAAGCCACTTGACTTATCGATAAGAAAAACGTAAGCTAACGATCACTGATGGAGGTCTGCGAATGGCACGAACCGTGGTTTCGTCCAAATACCAGATCGTGATCCCCAAGGAGGTGCGGCGGCAGATCGACCTCGAGAAGGGGCAGGTCTTTCAGGTGATCGTTCGCAACGGCGTCATCAGCCTCATTCCTGAACGCCCTTTGTCCGAGCTCCGAGGCTTCGTGAAGGGCCTCGACACAGAAAAGATACGCGACAAAGAGGACAGGCTGTGACACTGGTCGATTCGTCCGGCTGGATCGAGTACTTCACGGACGGTCCGTTGGCAGACAATTTCGCCCCGTATCTGGCTGATCTCAAGCATGTTGTCACGCCGACCATCATCATCTTCGAGGTCTACCGGGTCATCAGGCGTCAGCGGGCGGAAGAAGAGGCCCTGGCGGCGGTAGCGCAGATGCAGAAGACACATGTCGTGGATCTCGACCAATTTCTTGCTGTGACCGCGGCCGACATCAGCGTCGAACATGGCCTTGCCATGGCCGAAGCGATCGTTTACGCAACCGCAGTAGCCGAGGCTACAGAACTCATTACCGCCGATTCGGACTTCGACGGCCTACCGGGAGCGCGGGTGTTCACCCGAACCTGATCACACAAAGAACAAAGGAACTGGGAAACCCAGTGTCTACCAAATCAGAAAGGTCTCCCAGCCGGGTAATGGTTCCACCTCGATCAACCGGTCGGTGGGGGAGTCGGTATATCGGACGACGAGGGGGTTGGTGAAGGAGGTTCGTTTGGCGATCAAAACGCATGTAACACACATGTTGAAATGTGCTTCACATTACTTTATATTGAACACATGACCAAGATGATTCAGATCCGCAACGTGCCCGAAGACCTCCACCGCCTCTTGAAAAGCCGCGCGGCCCTTGCCGGAAAGTCGCTCTCGGAGTACTTGTTGGTAGAGCTACGTCGCGTGGCTGCACGGCCTACGCTGAAGGACCTTGTCGAGAGGATCAGATCCAGAGATCCCGTGACGCCGCCGGATCCCCCATCCGAGGTTCTTCGGCTCGATCGTGAATCCCGTTGATCGTCATCGACGCCTCGGCCGTGATCGATTTGCTGCTAGCATCTCCAACCGGGGTCAGGGTAGCCCAAAGAGCGCTCGGTGAAGCAGAGTCCATGAGTGCTCCTCATCTGATCGACCTCGAGGTGGCTCAGGTGTTGCGCCGCTACACCCTCTCCGGAGACCTGGGGCCTGATCGCGCAGCGGAGGCGCTCCAGGATTTCCTCGACCTCCCGATCGAGCGGTATCCGCATGATCTTTTCCTGACTCGCATTTGGCAGATGCGCCACAACGTCACCGCCTACGACGCGGCGTATATCGCTCTTGCGGAGGCGCTCGACGCCGTTCTGCTCACCACGGACGCGCGCCTGGCCGCGGCGGGGGGCCACGAAGCCAAGGTCGAAGTGGTCTGACACCGCCGGCATTCATCTGGAACGACGCGAGAATCAGAGGATTTTGGTCACAGCTCTGACAGCTTCAACTGTGGCAAGCGCCGAAGAGCATGGTCACCACTCCGGCACCTCGGCCCAGCCGGGGAACGGACCCACCTCGATCTTCCAACCGGTGGCTGACTCCTCATCGCGTATGACACGGAGGTTGGTGAGGCTTTTGAGCTTGGCGATCAGCTCATCGTGCGGCAGGGAGTGAAGCAGATGCTCGGCGAGGTCGGGTTTGGACCCTTTCCTACACCTGAACTCAATCCGTCGGTCACCGACCGATCTCGGGGACCGAAAGCCCCCGGCAGATCTTCAGTGCCAGACGATCGGCGATCTCCGTGTGTCGCGGAACGGCCTCGACGGCGCCCGTGTTCGGATTCGACCACAAAGAGTGTGCAGACCCTTCGCGTTTGAGGAGGCAACCGTGTGTGCGGAGATGCTAGCCCGGACTATTGACCAATCTTCGGTCTATCTGAATGAGAATCGGGAGCCTGAGGTGCGATTCAACTCATCACACTGTCGTGCAATCATTAATGTATCTCAACACAGGCTGCCAACAAGGTGGTTATCTGCTGGGCTTCGACCTATATTTGTCAGTAAAGAACCCAAGGGGGTCTAGAAATGAAGCTCTCCGGGAGATGCGTCACGTGTGTCTTGACGTGTGCTTTCGCCCTGTGGATCGCCGGATCGGCCTTCGGCGCCACCCGGTATGTGGCGGCGACCGGGGGGTGCGGGGGTCAGACGCCCTGCTACACGTCCATCCAGGCGGCGGTAGATGCTTCCACCAGCGGCGACACGATCAAGGTCGCGGCCGGAACCTACTCCGGCTCGGCGCCGGTGATGGTCGGCGGCATCACCTACGACCAGGTCGTGATCATCACGAAGAGCCTCACCGTGGAGGGCGGTTACACACCGACCGATTGGGTAACACCGAATCCAACGACAAACCTGACCACGATCGACGCCGGTGGGTTTGGCCGGTGCGTGACGATTGTCGGAACCGGGAGCGAAACCGTGACCGTCGTCGGCTTCACAATGACCGGTGGCGACTACAGCAACCTCGGTAACCCGGAGGGTGTGGGCTCAGAGGAGTGCAGAGAAACGGGCGCTGACTGTGGCGGCGGGTTCTATGCCCGTTTGGCCACTCTCCATCTCAGCGAATGTGTGATCACGGGCAACACGGCGAGTGCCACCAGATCCGGTCATGGTGGCGGGGTCTACTTGTCGTCGACTCTCCCCGGGACAACCATCGAGAACACCGTCATCAGCGCCAACGACGCCACCTATCCCGGCAGCACGGGAGGCGGTGTGTGCCTCGAAAAAGGGTCGGATGCCACCTTCTCCGGCTGCGCGTTCACAGGCAACAGCTCGAACGGTACCGGCGGCGGTCTACGGATTCTCCAACCCAACGGTATGATCACGGTCGAGGACAGCACGTTCACAGGCAACAGCTCGCCCGAGAGCGGTGCCGGAGCGATTGATGCAAACATCTATAAAGACGGTGTCGCCCTCAAGCTGGACAGGGTCACGATGACCTCGAACGAGGGCTCCACCTGGGGCGGCGCAGCCATCAACGCCGTTCATCTTACGAACAGCGACATCGTCGTCGAGATGAACAACGTCATTCTGGCCGACAATACCGTCAGCTCCCCCGGCACCTTCGACCCGGTGATCAACGTAGAGGGCTATTCCGGTGGCAACATGACCATGACGGCGCGACAGGTCACAGTCGCCGGGCATGCCGGCATGTCGGTGGTCCGCGTCAGGAGTTTTTCCGATTGGCCAATCACAGCGACTCTCACGAACATCTTGATCGATACCGCAGACAGCGCCTATGTGGGAGACGAGAGTGGTGCCGGCGAGGTCACCATCGTGCACACCAACACCATGACCAATGCGGTCACAGGTCTCCACGTCACCGCAAACGGCACGCCGACCTTCACCGCTAATAACCCGCTCACCGGGCTCCCCAAACTCGACGCCTCGTGGAGGCTTCAGCCGGGCTCCGATGCGATTGACGCCGGGGTGGACTCCGGCGTGACCGACGACATCGACGGCGAGCCCCGGCCGCTGGGTGGTGGATTCGACATCGGCGCCGACGAGTGCGCCCCGATCTTTGCCGACGGCTTCGAGTCGGGGTCGACCAGCCTCTGGTCAATTACGGTGCCGTAGCCCGCATGATCATGGAGTTGAACCGCGAAAGCGGCACAATCCGGTGACAAATGCGGGCTCGCCCTGACGCTGTGCGACCCCTTTCACAGGAGATCTTCTACCGGACGCTCTTTTCTGAACGCCCACAACTGTCGTCAACTGGTTCGCCTACGGATCTGATCCACGGGTGACCTGGGTCGGACCCACCAGCACCCCGAAGTCGACGGAGGTGATGTTGGTGAGATTCGGATGGGTCGCGACGGAGTTGAAAAGGTCGGTCTTCGTGTAGTTCTCCATGGCCTGCTTGTCCTGCCAGATGTACACGCCGCCGTAGGTGCCGGTCTCCGAGTTCGCCAGCCACACCTTCCTCACCAGGCCCGGCAGCGCGGCAAACGCGGGCGCAAGCTCGTCGCAGAGACCTGCATACTGCTCCTCACTCACACCCTGCAATTGGAAGTTGATGATCTGGATGTGCATAGCCCACTCCCTTCTTCGGCCCCGAAGCTTTTCCGAGGCTGTGCTCGGCCGGACTGCACGAAAAGCCAACCGCAGCCCGGCCCTCCTGTTGATGTGTCGAATCGTTGCGGGCGATATTACCGAAAACAAGTGTTGCCGTCCACGCTCAAAGAAAACCCGCCCCGAAGGGCGGGCTGCCTTTTTCCTCGGAAGAGGAAGATCAGAACTCGAAGCGGAAGCCGACCTCGTAGCTTCGTGGGGTGGTCCAGGTCGTCGCTTCGCAACGTCACCCGACTGTTCCTCAAGTCGTTCAATTTGATTCGTGGCGGTAGGTATGTTCCCATTTTTCGGGTCAGTATGGAATTGACGCGGGAGCCTGTCTGTTGACAGCCCTGGCTGGCGTCCTGGACGCTCCTATATGGCCTCCGCAAGAGTCAGCAGAAAAATTGCCCGCGCTTGGGGTCGCGGGCTTCAAAAAGAGGATAAGGAGGAATTGGCCGCTGCCGGAACCACCACGGTTCTAGCCCGTACTTCTCACCAGGCGTCTACTGCGGACGGCGAATCACGGCGTCCCG
>CBDTWX010000398.1:0-5584 GCA_965364305.1 uncultured Thermoanaerobaculia bacterium | reverse complement strand
CTCGAGACCCTCGGGGTCCGCAGCGCGGTGGTGGACCCGTGCGGCAATCGACCCGAAACGGGAGACTATCTCGCCGTCATGGCGGTGAATGCAGCGGGGTTGGAGGGGCTGGTCAAGTAGCAGTCCGGGATACAGGATGCTCGATGATCGATGCTCGATCCACCCACGCACCCAGTAGCCAGTGGCCAGTAGCCATTTCTCGTGCTCGTGATCGTGATCGTGCCCGATCTACGATGCTGGATGCCGGATGGATCACCCCACTCGGTCGCTTCCGGCTTCGCCCCGAGGGCTTCGCCGTGACAGGTCGCTCCTCCGGTTGGAATGACAAGTTGGCGCACCTCGATTGGGTTGAATGGACGGTGTGACGAAGAAGGTGTCATTCCGAGCACCCCCACGCCGCTTGCGGCGGTGACTCATGGAAAGAACATGGGTTCGGTATAGTGCGCGTTGGCACCACGGAGTCGCCGAATCGCGGGCGGGACGCCCGCGCCACAAAACGGGAATCGAATTGCAGGGTGGGCATCTGCTACAGTGACCACGGAGCCCAGATGCGACGCTTCCGCAGAGCCGTGATTCGGATGTTCAGCCTTGCCGGTCCAGTTGTGGGCGTGGCCTCCGTCATCTGTGTCGGCGGTCTCGGCCTTCACGCTGCCCGCGACTGGCACCGGCACGGCGAGCTCGGCGCCGGCTTCTTCCACCTCCACTTTCACGTCGGCGAGCACGGTCACCAGGATCGCACCCAGGCCGGGCCGGGTCACGACGATCCTGATCATGAAACCCCATCTCCCAGAAATCAGAAACGGACAGCGGTTCTCACGATCGGTCACGCCGTCCAAGGCGCTGCATCGTCTCCACCGACCATGATTTCTCCGGAATTCACCTCCGAGCACGCATCGATCAGAAGCGCCGTGCGACTGCGCCCATTCGGCGCATCGTGGTCCGCAAACCCCCGCGCACCACCCGTCTGATCCCCTTCGCAGAGCACATTTCAGCGATGACCGCGAATCGGCCGTTTTGGCTGATTTGCAGGAGCTTTGGGGGACACTCCATGATCCGATCAACGATTGCGATTTTCACAGTCGCGTGCGCGGGTGCCGTTTTCGCTACGGCGCAGGAAGTCGAGGATCCGCCCTCGCAACCTGAACAACTGACCGAAGAGAAACCGGACCACGTCCACGAGGACGCCACCGCGCATCGCCTCAAATACTTCGACGACATCGACGTCACTGCGCGGCGCGACAACTTGCTGGGCATCGCCGGTTCGGCCAATGAGGGCACGACCAGCCGTGAGGATCTCGAGCGCCGTCCGAAGCTGCGTTCCGGTGAGCTCGTGGAAACCGTGCCGGGCGCCATCGCAACCCAGCATTCGGGGGGCGGCAAGGCCAACCAGTACTTCCTGCGCGGCTTCAACCTCGACCACGGCACCGATTTTGCCGTTTCGGCGGGTGGCATGCCGGTCAATCTACCGACCCATGGTCACGGACAGGGCTATGCGGACCTCAACTTCCTCATTCCCGAGCTGGTCGAGCGCGCCCACTATCGAAAGGGCCCCTACTTCGCGGAGATCGGCGATTTCTCTTCCGCCGGCGGGGTCGACTTCGATTTCGTCCGCTCGCTGCCCGAGGGCAGGGCGATGCTCACCCTCGGCTCCTACGCCTATCAACGCGCGCTGGTTGCGGGAACCGTTTCGACCGGAGGCGGCGACCTCACTGGAGCCCTCGAGTACTACCACTACGACGGCCCCTGGGAGCGTCCTGACGACTATGAGCGAATCAACGGCTACCTCGGATATCACCGCGGAGATCCGACCGGAGGCTGGTCGGTGACGGCGATGGTTTCCGACGGAGAGTGGCTCGCCACCGACCAGCTGCCTCGACGCGCCGTCGCCGAGGGGCTGGTCGACCGCTACGGCATTCTCGACCCGGGTCCGCGGGGACAGACGGCACGCTACAGTTTCTCCGGTGAAGCCCATCGTGGCAGCAGCACCTCGCTTTCGACTGTCTCGGCATATGCAATCCGCTACGATTTCGATCTCTTTTCAAACTTCACCTATTTTCTCGACGATCCGGTCGACGGCGACCAGTTCGAGCAGGTCGACGAGCGTTGGATATTCGGTCTCGGGCTCGATCATCGCTGGAACGGTCATCTCGGCCCCACTCACACAGAAAGCGCGGTCGGTCTGGATGTGCGCTACGACGTCATCTCCAACGGGCTCTACCGCACCACCGATCTCATCCGCACCTTCACCACCCGAGAGGACGACGTCCGGCAGCTCGGCGGTGGACTGTGGGGCGAGAGCTGGATCCAGTTCTCACCGAAACTTCGACTCAACATCGGGCTCCGCGCCGATACCTACCGGGCCGAGGTCGACGCCTTCAGAGAGCCGAACTCGGGATCGGCCGACGATTGGATGCTCAACCCCAAGCTCAGCGTCATCTGGAAGCCGTGGCGATCGACCGAGCTGTCGTTGAACGCCGGCTCCGGCTTCCACTCCAACGATGCCCGTGGGGCCACCATCCGCATCGATCCGGTGACCGGAGAGGCGGTGCAGCCGGTCAACCCTCTCGTCAGAGCGACCGGCTTCGATGTCGGCATCCGAACGTTTACCCGCGGCGGTTATCACGGCACCCTGACCGCATTCTGGCTCGAGCTCGACTCGGAGCTGCTCTTCGTCGGCGACGGTGGCACCACCGAGGCAAGCCGTCCGAGCCGGCGGATCGGCCTCGAGTGGACCAACTACTGGCAGCTGAGCCGGGCCGTCGGTATCGATTTCGACGCCACCGGCACTGACGCCCGCTTCACCGATGACGACCCAACGGGAGACGAGATCCCGGGTGCGATCGTCGTAACGGTGGCCTCCGGCGTCACCATCTCGGAGCTTGGTCGCTGGTACGGCAGCCTCCGGCTCCGTTACTTTTCGGGCGGCCCGCTGATCGAGGACGGTTCCGTGACCTGGGGACCGACGGTACTGCTCAACGGCGTCGTCGGATTCAAGGTCTCGGATCACATTCGTCTCGCGATCGAGGGATTCAACCTATTGAACCGCGAGGATGACGACATTGCCTATTTCTATGCGTCGCGGCTTCCAGGCGAGCCGCTCGAAGGCCTCGAGGATGTTCACTTTCATCCGATGGAGAAACCGTCTGCGAGACTGACGATGACGTGGAAGTTCTGAAATCCAGATTCGGCATTCGATATTCTCAATTCTCAATCCTGGAATTCCCACCCCACCTTCGTTCCCGTCAAAACAAGCGCAGGTGGGAATTCCAGGATTGAGAATTGAGGCTAGCGATCAAATCCATCGGTACACAACGGAATTGACGTTCATGCCGGCGCCGACCGAGGCAAGGATGACGGTGTCGCCTGGGCTGACCTGCTGGCCGTTCATCTCGCCGCGCGCGACGAGATCGACCAGCGTCGGCACGGTGGCGACCGAGGAGTTGCCGAGCCATGAAATCGTCATGGGCATGATGTCCTCGGGTATCTCGCTCACTCCGTAGAGCTTGAAGATGCGTTTCAGGATGGCCTCGTCCATCTTGTGGTTAGCTTGGTGGAGAAAGACCTTCCGAACGTCAGCAAGATCGAGGCCCGCACGATCGAGGCTCTTCTTGACCACCCCGGGGACATTGGTCAGGGCGTAGTTGTAGAGCTTCCGGCCATACATCTTGAGGTAGAGAACGTCATCGCCGTTGCCCTGATCGTAGGTCTCCCCCATCCACAGAAGCCGAGCATGGTCGATGGTGTCCGAGCGCGCCGCATGGGCGAGCACCCCTACCTCCTGATCCACCTCTCGCGCCTCGAGGATTGCGGCGCCGGCGCCGTCCGAGTAGATCATGCTGTCACGGTCGTGAGGATCCGAGATCCGGGAAAGAGTTTCTCCACCGATGACGAGGGCGCGCGTCGCGTCACCCGAGCGGAGAAAGTAGTCGGCCTGGATCACACCCTGCACCCAGCCGGGACAGCCGAACGGCAGATCGTAGGCGATGCACTCGGGGTTGACGATGCCGAGATGTTGTTTCACCCGCGCCGCAAGAGTGGGGCAGAAATCGCACCGGCGATTGTCGGCGAGCACGTCACCGAAGTTGTGGGCGAAGATGATGTAGTCAAGAGTTTCGCGATCGATGCCGGCCGACTCGACGGCTTTCTCCGCCGCCAGAAACCCGAGATCGGAGGCTACCTGGTCGTCGGCGGCCCAGCGGCGTTCACCGATATCGGTGATCTCCTGGAATTTACCAACCGTTTTCGGGTTGTCGGCAGCATCTAAGGGTTGACCGTAGTCCATGAAAAAGCGATTCTCCAAGAACTCCGAGTTGCTGACTCGACGCTCCGGAATGTAGCTGCCGGTGCCTATGATCACGCTGCGCCGCATTGCGCCTCCTCGGGGGCTTTCTTCGCCTCGGCTCTACCGAACCAATGCTGTCGAGCACTGGATCGAAGGGATTAGGTTACAGGTTTTGAACCTCACGTCAATCACAACTCCCGCCTCTTCTTACCCCGAAATTCGCGCTGCAGGGGAAACCGAGTCGGACATCCCTTCATTTCCCCATTATCCGATCTCCTCGAACGTGGCGATTTCAGCGGCAGAGACAGACGGCAGGAGCAGCGACAGAATCAGGTGCAGCGACAGCGGCAGCAACCAGGGCGGGGACAGCGGCAGAAGGCCGAGGCAGCCGCAGTCTTCAGAGACAGCGGCAGTCGTCCGCGGCAGCAATCTGCGGCACCTACCGACGTCAGCATTCCTCATTCCTCAATCCCAATTCCATAGGTGTGAGTGGATCCAACCCCGCTGCGCTAGGATGCGTTCGTGGCAAAAAAGACTCCAACACCCGACGCCGACCCCAAATGGGCCGTTCGTGTTGCAGCGATCGGCATATTCCTCGCCGAGGTTGTCGTGATCGCCGGTTCCGCGAGCCCGTTTCGACTGCCCAAAGAGGCTGTCATTCTCGCCACCCTCAGTCTCGTCGTCGGGATAACGGTCGCGGTCGCGGCCCGCCGCCGAGCGGTTCTGCTTCCGACCGGCCCTCTGGTCGCGGTCCTTCTCGCCCTGCCGATCCTCCAAGCCGTCTCGGCGCTGTGGAGCGCCAGCCCGAGGAGAGCCCTCGAGTCGGCGTGCCTGACCACGATCTGGGTTGTCGGGATCCTCTGGATGGCCTCTCTGAGCGCCGACACCAGACGTCGGCTGGCGCTTGTCGCGGCAGTCGGTGTCGCCGTCTCCACAGCCGTCATGATGATCCAATTGGCGGGCGAAAATGTTTTCAACTTCAGCGCGCGGTTTTCAGAAAACCGGTTGCGGCTGACCGGCCTCACCGGAAACCCGGCCGACCTCGCGATGGCGGCGGTTCTGTTGCTGCCGTTTCTTCTCGCGTGGGGGGAGTCTTCGACCCGACCGCGGTTGTACCGCGGGCTGGCGGCCATTCTCGCACTCGGTGCCGCTGTTTCCCAGACCCTCACCGGTATCGTAGCTCTCTCGTTATTGGTCCTGGTCTGGCTGATTCAGAAAAGATCGAAGACCCTGTGGCTGACCACGCTCGTATTCGGTGCCGCGCTGGTCGCGGTAGCGCTGGCGTCCGGTATGACGACCCGC
>CBDTWX010000397.1:0-5597 GCA_965364305.1 uncultured Thermoanaerobaculia bacterium | reverse complement strand
CCGGCCAACGGCCGGTCGCGGAGCGACCCTTGACCTCGGGCCACACATCGACTACTCACATCCTCGCGAACGACCTGGAGGTGACCTTGTCGTGCCGACCACAGGTACCGTCGCCGAAAGCTGCCGCTGCCTCTGTCATCTGTCGCTAATGACTGCCGCTGTAGCCTGTCGCGGTCGCTGGTAGCTGTCGCCGATACCGCCCCTGTTTCGACCTCACCCGATCCCGGATGACGCAAACGTTACGGGTAAGCTCTGAGCATATATCTCGTCGAGCACGAGCACGAACACGGGCACGGAGACGGGAGGGAGTCGGTTGACAGGTGGAATGATTCCCTATACCGTCATGTTCGATTTGAAGATGAACGAGACACGGCACCATCATCATCACGGCCACATCCCGGACGGGGCACGGTGATGGTGTCAGCATGAGCTGAATCAACCAGGACGCCGGCCTCGCCGGCGTCTTTTTTTTGGCGTCGAGCGAGGTCGGGAAGGGAAGAACATGACCCCCTATGAAGATCCCGACGCGCTGCGCCTCGCCGTACCCAAGGGCAGAATGTACGACGGTGTTGTCGCTCTGCTCGCGGAGGCTGGCATCAACGTCTCCCAGACGGCGCGCAGCTATCGACCATTCATCACTCTCGAGAAATGCGAGGTGAAGATCCTCAAGCCGCAAAACATCGTCGAGATGCTCCACGAGGGCTCGCGGGACCTCGGTTTTGCCGGCGCCGACTGGGTGGCCGAGCTCGACGGGAACCTCGTCGAGGTGCTCGACACCGAGCTCGACCCCGTCCGCGTTGTGGCGGCGGCGCCGGCCGACATGCTGGTCGAGGGCGGGCTGCCCGATCAACCGCTGGTTGTGGCTTCGGAGTATGAACGGCTGACCCGGAGCTGGATCGCCGACCGAGGGTTGGACGCTCACTTCGTGCGCTCGTATGGCGCGACCGAGGTCTTTCCCCCCGAGGACGCCGATCTCATTGTCGACAACACCGCCACCGGCTCTACGCTCGAGGCCAACGATCTCGAGATCGTGGATGTCCTGATGCGATCCTCGACCCGGCTTTACGCCAGCCCACGGGCGTTTGACGACCCTGCCCGGCGCGAGAGGATCGACGACCTGACGCTGCTCGTCCGATCGGTCCTCGAGGCTCGGCGGCGGGTGATGGTCGAGGTCAACATCGCCGAGGATCGGCTTCCCGCCCTCCTCGAGGTACTGCCGTGCATGCGGCAGCCGACGGTGTCGCAGCTGGCCGGCGGTGAAGGTTACGCAGTCAAGGCGGCGGTGCCGCGAGCCGAGCTCCCGTCCGTGGTTCCTCGGATCAAGGCGGCGGGTGGCACCGATATCGTCGTCACTCGTCTCGCCCAGATCGTTGCATGATGGGGATGGAGGGACTCATGGCGCATCGTCCGCTGCTCGTCGAACCGGTTCCGGTCGTCGCGGGGCTGTCTCCGTACGAAATCGACCGCCCGGGCTTTCCCGACCTCGTTCTCGATTTCAACGAAAGCTTGGCCTCGCCGCCCGCTCTCGAGCAGGCCGTCCATGGTTCGCCGGTCAACCGATATCCGGACAAGCGGCCGCTCGAAGAGGCCATCGCTGGACGATTCGGTGTCGACCCTGACAGGGTCGTGGTGACCAATGGGGCCGATGACGCGCTCGAAAGAACGGTGCGAGCGGTCGCCGGACCGGGCCGACGAGCTATCTTGCCGACTCCGACCTATGGCATGATTCGGCGATTCTCGGTCCTTTCGGGCGCCGAGGTGATCGATGTCCCGTGGTGGGGCGGAGACTGGCCGGTGGATGAGGTCGTCCGGCAGGCCGGCGACGAGACCGCGCTGGTCGCGGTCGTCAGCCCGTCGAACCCAACCGGTGCGGTGGTGACGCGGGAGGCCTTCACGGAGCTCCTCGAGCGGCTGCCCCGCTCCCTGGTCCTGCTCGATCAGGCCTATGTCGATTTCACCGACCCGGAGAACGATCTCGCCCCGGTTGCGCTGAGCTACCCGAATGCGGTCGTGGTAAGGACCTTCTCCAAGGCGTGGGGAGCAGCAGGTTTGCGGGTCGGCTGTGCTGTGGGCGACTTAAAGGTCATTGATTGGCTGCACCGAGTCGGTTTGCCCTTCCCGGTCGCGACCCCGTCGATTGAAGCCGTTCTCGCGGCGGTGTGCGACGGGCCCGACCGGGAGCGCGTCGCGAGGGTGCGTGAGCAACGCGCTGAGCTGGTCGAGCTCCTGGGCTCGTTCGGCGTCGAGGCGCTGCGGTCCGAGGCGAGCTTTGTCTTTGCCCGCTTTGGCGATGCCGATCTGGTGTGGCGTGGCCTCGGCGCCCTCGGTATCTCGGTGCGGGCCTTTCCGAGCCGACCGGATCTCGAGGGCTGGCTGAGGATCACTCTGCCGGGTGACGAGGAGAACTGGCGGCGGCTGGAACGCGGTCTTCGTACGGTGCTCGGCCCCGAGGCGCTGCTTTTCGATCTCGATGGGGTGCTGGTCGACGTCTCGAAGTCGTATCGGAGGGCGATCATCGACACGGCGGCGCGTTGGCGTGTCACGCTGACTCCCGAGGATGTCGCTCGAGGGAAGGCCGCGGGCGACGCGGCCAATGACTGGAAGCTGACCCGCCGCCTGCTCGCGGAACGCGGCGTCGAGGTCGGTCTCGACGAGATCACCCAGGCCTTTGAAGAGCTGTATCAGGGGACGGCGGATGAGCCCGGTCATCGACGCCACGAAACCTTGCGGGTCCAACGGGAGGACCTGGCCCGACTGGCTGCAACGCGGCCGCTCGGCGTGGTCACCGGCCGACCGCGTGCCGACGCCGAACGCGTGCTCTCGGAAAACGACATCGACGGTCTCTTCGCGGCGGTGGTCTGCATGGAGGACGCGCCGGCAAAGCCCGACCCGGCGCCCATCCGGCTGGCGATGGAACGGCTCAGGGTGGGCACCGCCTGGATGGTGGGCGACACGGTCGACGATGTGCGGGCGGCGCGTCGTGCCGGGGCGCTGCCTCTCGGCGTACCTGCCCCTGGTGACGACTCCGCTGCCGCAAAGGCCGTGCTCGAGGATGCCGGTGCAGCCGTCGTGCTCGATCTCCCCTCCGATCTGGAAGGAGTGTTGCCATGAAGCAACGAGAAGCTGAAATCGATCGATCGACCAAGGAAACGACCATCCGGGGCCGCATGTGTCTCGATGGAGAGCGACTGATCTCGGTGAGAACCGGAATCGGCTTCCTCGACCACATGCTCGGCGCTCTGGCCTTCCACGCCGGTTGGGATCTGGAGCTCGAGTGCCACGGCGATCTCGAGGTGGACGACCACCACACCGCCGAGGACTGCGCTCTCGCCATCGGCTCAGCGATCGATCGCGCGCTCGGTGACCGGGATGGCATCGCCCGTTTCGGTTGGGCCTACGCGCCCCTCGACGAGGCGTTGGCGCGGGCGGTGGTCGATCTTTCGGGGCGACCGTGGCCCGAAATCGATCTCGGTCTCCGGCGCGAGGCGCTCGGCGGTCTGGCGTGCGAAAACGTGTCGCATGTCTTGATCTCTCTGGCGATGGCGGCGCGGGCCTCGTTCCATGTCGACGTGCTGCGCGGCACCAACGATCACCACCGAGCGGAGGCGTCGTTCAAGGCGCTGGCGCTGGCCCTCAGGCAGGCGACGGCGATGGCGGGTGCGGGTGTGGCGAGCACCAAGGGTGCTCTCGGTGAGGAGATCGATCAGTGACATCAGAGGTGCTCGTCGTTCGCACCGGCGCGGCGAATCTGGCTTCGGTTGTCGCGGCGTTCGAACGCCTCGGGCGGTCGGTGAAGATCACCGACAACGCGTTCGCTGTGAGCCGGGCGCGAAATGTCGTCCTGCCCGGGGTGGGCGCCTTCGCACCGGTGGCTCGCCGTCTTGCGGAGAGCCGCCTCGGGGAGGCTCTCCGCGCCCGGGTCGAGGGCGATCTTCCGACGCTCGCGGTGTGCCTCGGTCTGCAGCTCCTCGCGGCGGGCAGCGAGGAGGGGGAGGGCGCGATCGGTTTGAATATCCTGCCGGTGACCGCTTCGCGCTTCTCAAACAACGTCGTCGTTCCCCAGCTCGGGTGGAACTCGGTCGAAGCCGATCCGGGTTGCAGGATGCTGACCGACGGAGCGGCCTACTTCGCGAACTCTTTCAAGCTCGATCAGCGGCCGCCCGGCTGGAAGGCTGCGTGGAGCGACCACGGCGGGCCCTTTGTCGCCGCCCTGGAACGCGGCCAGGTGCTCGGCTGCCAGTTCCACCCCGAGCTCTCCGGGTCGTGGGGCGAGGCCCTGCTGCGACGATGGCTCGGTGAGGAGGTGCCACCATGCTGATGCGCCGGGTCATTCCCTGTCTCGATGTCAACGCCGGCAGGGTGGTCAAGGGTGTACAGTTCCAGGCGCTGCGCGATGCCGGTGATCCGGTGGAGCTGTCCAAGATCTACGCGGAACAGGGTGCCGACGAGATCGTTCTGCTCGACGTCAGCGCGACTCCGGAGGGTCGCGGGCACGCCTTGGCGACCGTGCGGGCCGTTCGCCGCGAACTGCCGATTCCTCTCACGGTTGGCGGTGGCGTCAGAGAGCTGGCAGATGCCCAGGCCCTCCTCGAGGCTGGCGCCGACAAGGTCGGAGTCAACACCGCGGCGGTGGGACGGCCGGAGCTGCTTGGCGAGTTGGCGGACGCCTTCGGTAGCCAATGCACCGTGCTTGCGCTCGACGCTGCGCGTGCGGGCGACGGGTGGAAGACCGTGATCCGTTCGGGCCGCGACCGACTGGAGCTGGACGCCGTGGAGTGGGCGAAGACGGCGGTTGAAGCCGGCGCCGGCGAGATCCTGCTCACCAGCTGGGACCGAGACGGCACCGGCGCCGGCTACGACGTCGAGCTGCTGGAGGCGGTGTGCGAGGCGGTTGGGGTGCCGGTCATCGCATCGGGCAGCGCGGACAGCGCCCAGCACATGGCCCAGGCGCTGCTGGCCGGCGCCGATGCCGTGCTGGCGGCCTCGATCCTACATGACGGACACACGACTGTTTCGGCCATCAAAAGGCAGCTCGCGAGGCTGGGAGTGGAGGTGCGCCTGTGATCATTCCATCGATCGACATCATGGACGGCCAGGCCGTGCAGCTGGTTGGCGGTCGCGAGAAAGCGCTCGAGGCGGGCAACCCACTCGCGGTTGCCGAGCGGTTCGCGGTCGCTGGCGATCTCGCGGTCATCGATCTCGATGCCGCCCTCGGTCGAGGATCCAACCACGGCGTCATCAAGCAACTGGTCCGGCGGTACCCGTGCCGAGTCGGCGGCGGGATCCGTACGGTGGAGGCGGCCCTGGAATGGCTCGATGCGGGTGCGGAGAGGGTGATCCTCGGGACGGCTGCGAAGCCCGAGGTGCTCTCCCAACTGCCTCGCGAGCGGGTCATGGCGGCGCTCGACGGGGTCGACGGAGAGGTCGTCGTCGAGGGCTGGCGGCGCGGAACCGGAGATCGGGTCGTCGACCGCCTGAAGGAACTCAGCGAGGTGGTGGGCTCCTTTCTGGTGACCTTCGTGGAACGCGAGGGGCGATTGAGGGGCATCGATCTCGAGGCGGCGGGGCGAGTGATCGAGGCGGCCGGTGATACGCCG
>CBDTWX010000396.1:0-5598 GCA_965364305.1 uncultured Thermoanaerobaculia bacterium | reverse complement strand
GAGGCCGAGCTCGAGCGCCAGCTTGTCGACCTCCCAACACGGGAGGTGGCCGAGGTCGCGCTCGGCAACGGCTTCGCAACGGTGGCGCCTGACCTCGAGACCGCCGTTTCGTTGTGCAACCGGCTTGCTCCGGAGCACCTGCAGGTCATGACCGAAGGGCACGGTGAGGTTGCCGGCCTCTGCCGGCACTGGGGTGGGCTCTTCGTCGGTGCCGGCAGCGCCGAGGTCCTCGGCGACTATGGCGCCGGCCCGAACCACACACTGCCGACCGGCGGCGTCGCCCGTCACAAGGGAGGCCTGTCGGTGATGGATTTCCTCCGTGTCCGAACCTGGCTCGAGATCGACGACCGCGAGGCTGCCCGGCAGGCCATCGAGGACTCGGTCGCCCTCGCGCGGATCGAAGGCCTCGAGGCGCATGCACGGGCGGCCGAGCGGCGGCTGGAGCCGCCCACCCAACCAACCGAGTGAGGAATTCGGAATTCGGAATTCGGAATCCGAAACCCGAAAATTCAAGCCAGGGGAGGGTGGACGGGAATTCCTAATTCCGAATTCCGAATTCCGAATTGGGATGGGTGGGTGGGCGGCTAGGTTTAAAGCCGCTTCCTCACATACTCGACGACCACGTCGCGGGCGTAGCCGAGAATCTGCTTTGCCGACTCGCCGGGCTCGGCGTAGTCGGGTGTTTCGACGATATCGGTCGCCATCTCGGCCCACCACGCGGAGCCGAGGGTCAGCGCCACGGCCTCCTCGCCGAACCCCTGTGCCGCGAAATCCTCTGCGGTCGGCTCGTCGAAGGTGATAGCGACGGTGTCTCCCTCGGCGAGCGCGACCCGGCTCTGAATCCACTCGTACATTTTTTTGATCTCGTCTTTTTCCATGTCATCTCATCCCCATGGTCATGGTACACCTCGAAGGAGGTGCGCGCGCCAAACTGATCGGCATCGCGCACACAAGAGGGCCGCGCCACCTCTCATGGCGGCGGACGCCGTGTGGTGCAAGCGTCTCGCGTGCACAGCCGGACACGATTGATCGCGGGGACCTTCGCTTCATGTGTCGAGTTCTGTAAAGTGATGCGATGGAAAAGCTGCCGTTCGATGTCCGTATCGAGCTCGAAGGATGGACACTGTTTTGGGCTTTCCTCTCGGTGGGCGAGGATCAGGGCGGGCTTGCCGATGTCCGTACACGGGTTGTTGCCGGAGTTCGGGAGCGCATCTCGGACACAGGTGCGATCTCGAGCCAGCCGGCTGTTGCGGCCATGCGCAAGCTCTTTCGCGCTGCGGGCTGCGACCCGACCCGCTACCGCCCCGCGTCGGAGGCTCTCTTGCGTCGCCTCGTCAAGGGCGCCGAGCTGCCGACGATCCAGCCGTTGGTCGACGTCAACAATTGCCTCTCGGCCGAGCTCGCGGTGCCGTGTTGCGTGATGGTGGAGGGAAGTATCGGTTCATCGCTCGTGTTTCGATCAGGGAATGAGGGCGAGAGCTACGAATCCCTGCGCGGGCCGTTCAACGCCGAGGGCAAACCACTGCTGGTCGATGAGATCGGCCCGATCGACACGCCGATCACCGGCAGCGAACGGGTCAGAGTCCAGCCGGACACGCAGCGGTCTTGGCTGGTGGCGTATCTGCCGAAGGACGTGGTTTCGGTGGACGTCGCATGGAGTGCGCTTGACTCGATCTCTCGCGAAGCCGGGGTCGAGAGCAGGCGATTCGAAAGCACCTGATCTCGATCGAGCATTTCTGCAAATCGAAGATGGCAGGCGCTTTGACATCTGCAGGATGGCCGTTCATGATGACTTCGTGATTTCAGCGGCCAGAACAACCAGGCTCTTTTTCGTGGCGATGCTTTTGGCATGGCATGGGGTGTTGGTGTCGACGCCTCACCATCACGCCGACACCTCCGTGCCGCAGGAAGAGCTCGTCTGTTCGGCCTCCAGCCCGTCCTCGGAAATCAACCACCTGCACGGTTCGGGTCGGCTGCTGGTGCCACATCCCTGCCTTGCGTGCTTCGCCGGACCCACCTCGGCGGACGCGGTTGGCGTTGCGAAGGTGCCGACTCCGCCGACAGGCGGGCCGCCCCCCCTCGCACCGTCCTGGGATCTGCGGTCACGGCTTCGAGCCCAACTCCCCCTGCTGCGAGGTCCTCCGGCGAGGATCTGAACGGCTGTCGCGACTCGAAAGACTGTCGACATATTGGGGAGAGAACATGAGTACACGGACTATTCGCTGCGCTGGCCTTTGGCTGGCCGGAGCCCTGCTTGCCTCGGGGATTGTTGTGGCGCAGGACGAGGAGCCGCCGCAGCCGCCAGAAACCACGCCGCCGCCCACGATCGAGGAGCTGCAGCGGCAGATCGACGAGCTGACCCGCCAGCTCCGGGCCGTCCAGCAGCAGCTCGCAGAGCTGAAGCAACAACAGGAGCTCCAGAAGAAGCAGGCCGAGCTCGACGAGCTCCGCCGCGCGGCGGCTGCGGAGGCCGCCGGAGAGGTCGAGACCGGGGATGTGGACCCGGGAACCGAGTTCGCCTCGGGCACCCGGATGCAGACCGAGCTCAACCCCGAGATCTCGGTCAACGGGGATGTCTTTTTTCTCGGCGGCGACAATCTGAATACCGAAATGCAGGCGCGCCACTTCGAGCTCGATTTCCAGTCCTACCTCGACCCCTACACCCGGATGAAAGTGGTCTTCGGCTACGAGGGCGCTCACTCCGAATGGGGGTTCGAGGACGACCACCACGATGAGGGCGACGAGGAGCACGATGATGGTGGATTCGATCTCGAGGAGGGCTATCTGAGCTGGATCAGCCTGCCCGGCAACACCTCGTTGACCGTCGGGAAAAAGCGCCAACAGTTCGGGGTGCTCAACCGTTGGCACCTTCACGCCTTGCCGCAGACCGATTATCCGTGGGTGATCGGCGAGAGCTTCGGGACGCACGGTCTTTCCGGGACGGGCGTCTCGATCGACTGGCTCATGCCGAGGCTCTGGGCCGACGCCAACGAGCTCACGGTCGAAATCATGAACGGCGACAACGAGATTGCCTTTGCGGGCTCGGATTGGCGGAAACCGACCGTGCTCGCCTATCTCAAGAGCTATTGGGACCTCAGTGCGAATACCTATGTCCAGGTCGATTTCACCGCGCTGCACGGTGTCACAGACCATGATGGCGAGCTCGGTCACGACTTCTTCGCCCTCGACGTGGCCTACGATTGGTACCCGCTGGGCCGTGAGCTCTACCGTGGTTTCCAGCTGCGCGGCATGCTCCTGCGTTCGATGCTCGACCTCGAGGATGGCGGCAGCTTGAACACCTGGGGCGGCTATCTGTACGGCCAGTACAAGATCGCGCGTCGCTGGATCGCCGGCGTTCGCTTCGACTGGGTCGAGGATCAGCGGCAGGCGGACGTCGAGTATTGGGGAGCGTCGCCCTACCTGACCTTCTGGCAATCGGAGTATGTCCGCCTCCGCGGGCAGTACTCCTATCGCAACCACAACCAACACGGGACCGACAATCGATTCGAGCTCCAGTTCACCTTCGCTGCCGGCCCCCACAAGCACGAGGAGTACTGAGGTGATCGCCATGAAAAATTCGGCCTATCGCATCGGGATACTGCTCGCCGCTCTACTGCTGTCGCCAGTCACAGCTCGGGCCGCGATCAAGGTGGTGACGACGCAGGAGACCTACGCGTCGATCGCCCGTGAGCTGGGCGGAGATCGGGTTGAAGCCGAGGCCATCGTTCCCGGCAATGCCGACGCACACTTCGTCAAACCGAAACCGTCCTACGCTTTCATGCTGCGGGACGCCGATCTCTTCGTCAGCACCGGGCTCGACCTCGAGCTCTGGGCGCCCGTGCTGGTCAACAAGTCGGGCAATCGCGACATCGTGGACGGGGGCATCGGATATGTGGCGGCTGCACAGGGGATTGATCTCCTCGAGAAGCCGGTTTCCGTCGACCGCTCGGCTGGCGATGTCCACGTTTACGGCAACCCGCACATCCAGACCTCGCCGATCAACGCAGCGGTCATCGCGCGCAACATCGCCACAGGTCTTTGCAAGGTGGATCCGCAGGGGTGCGAGGTGTACAGGGCGAATCTCGCCGACTTCAGGACCCGTATCGCTCACCGCCTCTACGGCGAGAGCCTGGTCGGAATGCTCGGTGCCGATACCCTCGATTCGCTCGGCCGCAGCGGCCGCCTGGTGCCCTTCCTCGTGGAGAGGGATCTCCGGGAGGAGATCGGCGGCTGGCTGGCCGAGGCGATGCCCTTCCGCGGACGCAAGCTCGTCTGCTACCACAAGAACTGGATCTACTTCACGACCCTTTTCGGGCTCGAAACGGCAGGCTTTGTGGAGACAAAACCAGGCATACCGCCGACCGCACGCCACGTCGCCGAGCTTGTCGAGCGCATCGAGCAGGAAAAGATCGGGGTGCTGCTCGCGGCCAACTACTTCGAACGCCACAAACCCGAGCTCATCGCCGAGCGTACGGGAATCGCTGCGGTGGTGGTACCGATGTCGGTCGCTGGCGAGCCGGGGGTCGACACCTACTTCGATTTGGTCGACCTCTGGATCGCGAGACTGAAGGCGGCCTTTGCCGAAACGGAGTCGTGAGATGGTCGAGATGATGAGCTTCATGGCCGCACCATTTGCAGCCTGCCTGGTGCTGGTCGGTCTTCACGCCTACTTTGGGATCCACGTCATCGAACGACGGATCCTCTTTGTCGACCTCGCGGTCGCCCAGTTCGCCGCCCTCGGCGCGGTGGTTGGTATCGTTTTCGGTTACCATCCCGGCGAGGCGGGCTCCACAGCTTTCAGTATCGCGTTTGCAGTTCTGGCAGCCGCCCTCTTCGCGTTGACCCGGGTCCGTCTGGAAAAGTTGCCGCAGGAGGCGATCATCGGTATCACCTTCGTGGTGGCCTCGGCGGCGACCATCCTCGCCGCCGACAGGGCGCCAGATGGCGCCGAGCACTTCCAGGAAACTCTGGCCGGGAGCCTGCTCTGGGTGACCTGGCCGTCCGTTTTCAAGGTCCTGGCGATCTACATTGTCGTCGGCCTGTTCCACTGGGCGCTCCGTCGACGATTCCTGCTCATCACCGCGGATGCCGAGGAGGCGTACCGTCGCGGCTGGAAGGTCCGGTGGTGGGACTTTCTCTTCTATCTCAGCTTCGGGATCATGATCACTTTCTCGGTGGAGATCGGCGGCGTGCTGATGGTCTTCGCCTACCTGGTGATCCCGGCCTGCGTGGCGATGCTGCTCGCGAATGGTCTGGGAACGCGATTGGCCATCGGTTGGCTGGTCGGGGTCGCCGGGTCGGCGCTCGGGCTGGTCGGGTCCTTCTACCTCGATCTTCCAACCGGACCGGCGGTCGTGGTGGTCCTCGGTCTGTTGTTGTTGGTCACCTGGCTGTTCGACCGGGCACGCGGCCATTGACGATTTGACTGCTGGTGAAGAGGCGGCGTTTCAGCTTTTGCGCTCGGCCTCGCGCCGGAGGTTGTTGGTGCAATCCTCGTAAGCGTGCTGGACACCGGTCCGAAAGAGGGCGCGGAGGTGGTCATCCGCGAGACTGTAAAAGACCGACCGACCTTCGCGGCTGGCGTGCAACAGGGAGCGG